>JAHXHI010000415.1 GCA_025656775.1 gamma proteobacterium symbiont of Bathyaustriella thionipta | reverse complement strand
GCATAGACATGTCGGTTTTAATAAATTACATAACTTTTCTGTCAAGCTTTTTTTTTCAATTTTTTTTAAATTTATGCTGAATAGTTACCTCCAAATTACAATTAACAAAGTTTATTCATTTTATTTATTGCAACCGATTGTTGTATCAGAAGACTCAGTTGGAACATTTTTTTTGGAGGCATCAGCTGATTCAGCTTTGTCACTACTTCCCATCATACTCATACCTTTTCTCATCATACTCATGCCTTTATCCATCATGTCATTTATACCCATATCAGCCATCATTTCGTTACACATTTTCATTTTTTTTATCCTTTTGCTTTAATTGTTTGATTTGTTGTATTACCCATCATTTATATATTTGACACAATTATTGACATTTCACTGAATATAGTTAAATATAATCACATGAGCACAAATACATATAAGTGAAAACACATATGAATATTAACGCATATGATTGTGGATCTGTCAAGCATTTAAGCACTTTATTTAAATTACTGGCAGAGCCGAATCGGTTAAAAATCCTTTGTAGTTTAGGTCTGGAGTGCCGTCCAGTGTCTGATATTATTGAGTCAACTGAGTTAAGTCAGACCAATGTTTCCTTTCATTTACGCGCATTAAGAGAAGCAGGATTAGTCAAACCTGAGCGTAAAGGGGCTTTTATTTATTATTGCCTGCCTGATCCTGAATTATTACGACTATTAGGTGATTTTCGACATTGGCTGGAAGAACACCAAAAGGAAAAAACACTTGCATAGGTAAATTGACACCATAACAAAATGATATTTATCTTAAATTAAATAAGGAGAGTAGTAATGGGACCTGAATATTGGGGTGGGCATGGTTTTGGTTTTATGTGGATCATTCCGCTACTGTTTTTTATTGTTTTCCTATTTTTTATGCGCAATATGTTTGGTCAGGGAAGCGGAGGAAACGCCAACAACCGTGGGGAAACTGCCAGTGAAATTCTTGATAAACGATTTGCAAAAGGAGAAATCACTAAAGAAGAATATGAAGAAATGAAAAAGACATTGGATCGTTTCTGAGCTATCGGGCATAGGATTAAACAATTGCAACCGAACAACATAAAAGTATTACTTTTTCTGGCTGAAGGGTTTGAAGATCTGGAGGCCATTTCAATTTTGGATGTTATGGGCTGGACACAATATCGCGAGTGGGTGCCTACAGTTGAAGTTGTTACCACAGGATTTCGTTCAAGGATCAGAAGTCGCTTTGGACTGATAATGAAGCCTGACATAGCCTTTAAAGATATTGTCGCATCAGATTATGCTGCTTTTGCCATTCCTGGTGGATTTCACAGTCATGGCTTTGATGAAGCGTATGATAACCGCTTACGTGATCTCGCCAGAAAAATTCATAGCCAGGGTGGTTGGTTAGCCACTTTTTGTGTGGGCGTTCTACCCATTGCTGAAGCTGGTCTGCTCAATGATAAACAAGCAGTCACTTATCCCTATAGTCGTAATCATGATAATCCTGGTCGTCTACAACAGCTTGGTGCTCAAGTAATGAATACTTCCATTGCTATTGATGATCATATTATCAGTTGTCAGGGGCCAGGCTCATCACTTCAGGTTTCATATAGTTTGCTTAAAGAGTTAATTGGAAAAAAGAACAGTAAAGAAGTTCAGCGACTAATGTGTTTTGATTAATTGATTTCAACTAACCTTAAAAAAAACCTAGTATATTTTTTTAAGTATTATCTTTAAATAAATGGCTTTTTATAACAAAAGCAAAAAAACAAGAAATGATTAATTATGGAGCTTTGGGTTAAATATATGTTTTCACCGCAGGCCTGAAATCATTACCACCTATTGACATGACTACGTTTACTCAGCCAACAAGTTGGCCAGCTTGCGTCTGATGTCCTGTGCTAACTCACTGTCAACAGGTGCTAACATATTGCTTACTGTGATAACCATTTCTTTGGCGGCACCGTTTTTATATTCAGGGTCTTTTTGCAGAATATTAAACAGATTATCCATGGCTTCCTGATATTGATATTGTGCAATTAAACAAACCGATAAATCAAATAGTGCATCAAAGTCAGCAGGATTATTTGCCAGTCTATTTTGAAGTATTTCAAAAGCATCAACTTTTTCAGCAAGAGTTGCAAATATGAGTTGTCCGTTTAAAGCTTTACCCATTTCCGTTTCATGACATGCATCAGGTAAACGAGTATACAAACTACTGGCCTGTTCAAGTTCACCAATATCAATAAAAATTTGCACCATATCCATGGCAATACGTGTATTGGCTGGATCGGCTTTAATAGCATTTGTCAATAAAACAATAGCAGCAGATGTTTCTCCCGCTATATGTTTTTCACGAGCCTGATCACGAATCAAATCAGACGTATGGTATATGCCAAAATCTTTGAGTAATTCTCGAATTTCATTTTCTTTTAATTCACCCACCTCAGTACGAGCCAGCTCTCCATTAGTAAACACCATTAATGTGGGTACATTTTCTATCTTGTGTGCTTTAACCAGTTCAGCTTGTTCATCCATGTCAATTTTGGCAAAAATAAACTGCTCGGCAAACTCTTTAGCTAAACCTGATAGTATATTATCCATTGCGATACACGGGCCTGACCATACTCCCATGAACTCAACAATAACAGGTATTTTATGTGAATTTAATAATACATATTGATCAAAGCTCTTCTGATTAACTTCGAAAACTAAGACTTCTTTGCTCATGTTATTTTCTCATCATTGGATAATATAGGATATGAATGGTCATGTTATGGCAATATCCATGAAAAGTACACCGTAGGTATACGCTTCAAAGATAAAATTTACCACATGAGCGAGATTAGAACATGCTGTAAAATACAAGAACATCCGGTTGTTTATTTTATGAAGACCAATCCTGATTATAAAGCAGGTATTGCCAAAAACCTGGTCTTTAATTCATATAAGTTACAACTTCCGTTAACATTCCGGGTTTCAACAGTAAGGTATCTCGTTGATACCTTACTGTTAATGAAGATACGAATTAGTCCAGTGACACGCCGCCATAGGCAATTCCAGTGAGATGTGACATTTCACGATCCCAGCTCGTCAAATCATCAACACAGAACTTATTCAAATGGTCATGGCCGCAGGCACGAGCCATAACCTGCATTAATTCAGTGGAAGCCCGGAAGAAATTATTAAGCTGTCTGGCGCCCTTCTCAACCTTCAGACGCTGACGCAAATCAGGATTTTGAGTGGCGATCCCTACCGGACAGTTGTTAGTGTGACAGGCTCGCATGCCCAGACAGCCGATGGCCTGAAGAGCAGAGTTGGATACGGCAACGGCATCAGCCCCTAAGGCAAGAGCTTTGATGAAGTCCGCAGGTAAACGCAAACCACCGGTAATCACCAGTGATACATCATTGCGCCCTTTTTTATCCAGATAACGTCTGGCACGTGCCAGAGCTGCAATGGTAGGCACTGAAATATTATCCCGAAAAATTAATGGTGCCGCACCAGTCCCCCCGCCACGCCCGTCAAGAATGATATAATCAACGCCAATCTGTAAGGCAGCCTCAATATCCCGTTCAATATGTTGCGCAGAAAGTTTAACACCGACAGGAATACCGCCTGTTGCCTCCCGTACTTCTTGAGCAAAGCGGCGATAGTAATCCAGATTATCCCAGTCAGGAAAGCGAGAGGGTGAAATAGCAGCTTCACCTTCGTTGAGTTCCCGTACTGCAGCAATCTTGCCTTTTACTTTACTACCGGGAAGATGGCCACCAGTACCCGTTTTGGCTCCCTGGCCGCATTTAAAATGAAACGCCTGACTTTTCTGTACCTTGTCCATGGAGTAGCCGAACCGGGCAGAAGCCAATTCATACAGATAGCGTGAATTGGCAGCCTGCTCCTCCGGCAGCATACCGCCCTCACCGGAGCAGATACCTGTGCCGGACATTTCCGCGCCCATTGCAAGAGCCACTTTGGCCTCCTCTGAAAGGGCTCCAAAGCTCATGTCTGAAACAAACAATGGGTGTTCCAGTACTAAAGGCTTTTGGGCATTAGGTCCGATAACAACTTCGGTACCCACGGGTTCATCATCCAACAAAGGCACTTTGTGCAGTTGCGCCGTCAGTATCTGAATGTGTTCCCATTCAGGCAGCTCATCCCGGGGAACCCCCATCGCGCTGACCCGTCCATGGTGGCCGACTTCAGACAAACCGTGCTCCGCCAGATGCTGGATATACTGAGTATGAGGCTCTTCAGGTCCGCCATGAATGTCCTTATATAATCCCTGATAAGCGTCACGGTCATAGGGTTGGGGATTATCTTTGGCCCAGGCATTTATTTCATCTTGATCAACCCAAACTTGTCCCTCTTCAATCCAGGCATTAAAACGATGCAGTCGTTCTGATGGATTATAAGAACTGACACCTGTTTTATAGGAATAATCCCAGTTGTGCAGCCCACAAATCAGGTTCTCACCATCAATATGACCATCTGACATCAAAGCACCCCGGTGCAGACAGCGGCCATAAAGAACAGACACTTCATCATTATTTTCTGAGCGAATAACCACTAAATCAACATTTGCAACTAAGGCATAGGTGGGTGTGAGTGGTTTTAGTTCGGACCATAGCGCAACGACACACTTTTTCATTGGTGTTCCTCTGTCAATAATTTTAAATGAATTTAACTCATTATCCATATCTGCTATAAACTTAAAGCCTGGCCTACACCTGTAATTAATTTCCAGACATTAATATGAGACTAGAAACTTATTTAGAAGCAATAGAAAAATTGTACTCGTTGATTGAGTTAGTTATTTCCTGATAAAGCAGAGCTATCCTCTCTGGCAACAGAAAGGCTGAGCTCCTGTAGCTGCTCAATAATAATGTCCCGCTGCTTAAGCAGCTCAGGAATAAGGCTTTTGGCTTTTGGCTTTTGTCCTATTCCCCAACTGAATAGAGCTATCAATTATTTCTGCAAGTCGATGGACATGCTTATGTGTATCCCCCAGATTGTTAAACAAAGGGTTGATATGACTATAACGTTCCATTCCATGTGTATCGTACCATATGCCAAAACGACACTTATGGGCATCACCAATATACTTGAGTAATATCGGTTTATCATTTTTGACTGCATAAATTATCAATGAAATCCAACGCCGGTGCTCAACTTCAGCAGCCAGTATCGGATAATCATTATCATCCCAGTGAAGATGACTAATGGATGCCCATGCAATATCAGGCTGCCAATTTTCTACCCATGCAGATACATCACTGGCAGGCATAGGCCTGGATATTCCATAACCCTGAGCATAAGTGCAACCAAACTGCATGAGCATTCTTCCATGTTCAATCGTTTCAACACCTTCAGCAATGACATTTCTCTGGAATGCCGTAGCCAGACCCATAATGCCGTGAACAATTGCAAGATTCTCAGGATCAACATTCATATCACGCACAAAAGATAAGTCGATTTTTAAAGTTTTGGCAGGCAAACGCTTTAGGTAGGTCAGTGATGAGTAACCCGTTCCAAAATCATCCAGGGCAAAATCAACACCAATTTTCTTACAATCCTCAATCACCCTGGAAATTGCGATAATATCTTCCAGAGCGGCTGTTTCCAACACCTCTAATTCCACATTTGTCGGGTTGATTGCGGGATAGCTGTTCAGGACAGTTTTTAGATCTTCTACAAAACCTGAGTGTTGTAATTGTTTGCTGGTGACATTGATACTGACTTTTAATTCTAAACCTTCTGACTGCCACTGTTCCATCTGGCTGAGTACCGTTTTAACTATCCAGTTGCCGACATTGATGCTGAGTTTATGAGTTTCAATCAATGGAAGAAAATCATTGGGGGGGATAATACCCTGCTCTGGATGCTGCCAACGAATCAGGGCTTCCAGACCTATTACCTTACCCGACCTTAAATCTACTTTAGGCTGGTAGTACATCATTAGTTCATTGTTATCCAGTGCATCTGCAATCGATACAATTCGCTCATTTTGGCTGCGCTCCAGGGTATCTTTTTCTGGATCAAAAAAATGGTAAATATTTTTGCCTATTTGCTTTGCCTGATACATGGCATGATCAGCATGGCGCAATAATGAATCCGCATCAGTATTATCTTTGGGATACGTGGTAATACCAATACTGGCCGAAAGAGTCACTTGTTCTCCATTGATTGAGTGTGGCTGTGTAATGGTTTCCATGAGTCGTTGTAAAAATATTTCACATTCTTCAATCTTTTCTAAACCAGGCAGCAGGAAAACAAATTCATCACCGCCCAGCCGGGCTACAGTATCACCGCCTCGCAGCCTGCTTTGGAAGCGATTGGATATTTCCACCAGAATTTCATCACCGGCTTTATGGCCATAGGTATCATTTATCGGTTTAAATTCATCCAAATCCAGGAAACATACAGCCATTATGCTGCCATCACGTTCAGTATGGGATTGAGACTGATTAATGCGATCAATCAGTAATACACGGTTTGGCAGATTGGTCAAGGCATCGTAGTGAGCCATTTTCTGTAGTTTTTGTTCCTGCTCTTTAATACGGCTTATATCTGAAAAAACAGCAACAAAATTGCTCACTTTTTGTTCTGCATCAAACGATGAAGTAATTGATAAAATCTCAGGATAAATTTCACCAAATTTATTTCGATTCCAGATTTCACCGCGCCAATTGCCTGTTTCATTAATGCTTTTCCACATCGCTTTATAGAACAAGTCATCATGACGTCCTGACTTCAGGAATCGTGGATTTCTACCAAGAACTTCTTCTCGCTTGTAGCCGGTTATTCGTGTAAATGCTGGATTGGCCTCAATGATTGAGCCCTCTGCATCGGTAATTGTAATGGCTTCATGAGTACTATTGAATGCAATATCGTGTAAGTGTAAGAGTTTTTCGGCACGTTTTTGAGCCTGGTAATGCTCTATAACCTGTAGATGGGCCTGAGCAAGGGAACGTCGAGTTCGTTCCAGGTTGATAAAGGTATAGGCAAGATAGCCTGTCAATAATATGGCAATAATATAGACCATGATACGATAATATTTTGCCACCACACGGGCATTATCATATCCATGCAGGTAGGTATTCAGCAACTCCTCAAGTTGTGGAATCGTTGCTAAAAGCAAGGAATTTCTAATCAACTCATCCACTATTGGCTGATATTTTACAATGATATTACCATGCAGAAGAAGATTGTTAACTTCTTTAAGTTCCACCTGGCTGGTATTGGAAGAAACAAGTTGCTCACGAACCTCATAGAGCTTCTTTTTGTTTTCCTGGCTGGGTGTTCTAACAAAGAATAAGACGTGTCTTACATAATGTTCCAGAGGCATCTGAACTTTTGATGTGACCTGATGAGTCAATATTTCATCAGCTATGCTCTGAAAATAGGCCAGTGAATTTCTGAGGATTGCATTGTTGCGTTTAAACAGATCAATCAGCTGGCTCTTCTTCTTAAACGTTGCTTTTAACCCCCCAACCTGTGCAAGCACTTTCACTCTGTCCTCATCTGAGAGAAACTCGGGAGGATTATATATAAATCGGCTGGTCGTTAATAAGCTGTTAATATGGGCCGTTAGTGCATCATAATTGCGTGATAGCTCCATTCGCCCGGCCAGAACCTCAGCATCAATTTTGGCATTCGCCTCCTGAATTTTACGCAAATGATTGGTATAATTGATGTGCGTAGCGAGTGAAACTGTCTCAGCTTTTAGATAGAACCAGGTCAACAATAGGAGATCACTCATAACGATAATAGTAAGGCGAGTTAAATTTCTGCGAGAAATGCTATCAGACTGCCTAATATCGATAATGTTGCTCACTGTAATGTTTTTCCTTCCCACTTACCGGTTAACGTTTTCAGAAAAGCAGTAATCAGACGAACCTCTTCTGAGGATAATTCTCGACCCAGTTGATAACGCCCCATGCTCAATACCACGACATCAAGATCATTAACACTCCCGTCATGAAAGTATGGTGTGGTAACGGCAACATTCCTCAGCCCGGGAACCTTAAAGACATGACGATCTTCCTCTAAACCGGTGACATTAAAACGTCCAAAATCCTCCTTGTTCAAGGAACGATCATCAAAATAGCCCTTTATTACACCAAATTTCTGGAACATATTTCCACCAAGGTTAATGCCTTGATGACAACTGGCACAGCCGTATTCTTTAAAAAGCTGGAAGCCTGTTTGCTCATCTGCAGTCAAGACATCACTATCACCGCGTAAGTACTGATCAAAGCGGGAGTCAGGCGTGATAAGTGTACGTTCAAAAGTAGCAATTGCATCGACAATTGTGTCAGGCGTAATTCCTTTTGGGTAAATTTCGTGAAATGCAGCCTGATAGTCAGTATCATTGCTAAGTTTAGCGATAACCTCCTGCCAATCGGACCCCATTTCTACTGGATTATGGACGGGACCTGCGGCCTGTTCTTCCAGGTTGTCTGCGCGACCATCCCAGAACTGCTTAAAATTAAATCCACTGTTAAAAACTGTGGGTGCATTGAGGTTACCTCTAGCCCCCCCAATACCTACCGAAGTGGGCAGCCGATCAGCACCATCACGACTTAGGTTATGGCAAGTTTCACAAGAAGTTGTATTGTCATGAGATAAGCGTTTATCTTTGAACAAACGCTTTCCGAGAGAAACCTTATTGGCAGGTTGTACCAAGTCTATTGGCAAAGGTTGAAACTGAGAGGCATCATAACCCTTGTAAGTTTCCATACTACTGAACTGCATTTCTCCTTCGACTGTCTCAACATTATTAATCGAAATCAGATAATAAGCAGCGGCTCCAGTCAACATCACAAGCAGAGGGTAAATATAAGTAGAGTATCGCATAAAATAATCATAGCACTTTTACCCGAGTTATTGAATCATAAATCCCTCAATTGCTCAGCTATGCGGGTTCTTTTATGTACCTGCTTTACACATTGTAAGGGAAAACCAGATGGAATTACTTTTGTTAATACAATACGTATTAAAAAGTGAGATCGTAACCGATATATGGTCTAACGCCTGTAAACATGGCTTTATACACTTAGTCTGCGCATCAGTAAATAACTCCACACACATTACACTTGATATGTCTTCATACTGATCATGCTCTAGAATTTACTGAGTGTCGTCATAATTGATCGATAATCCAATGGTTGTTCTGTATCAATCATGATCGCATATTTTTTCTCATTAATATCAAGCGAGTCCATTTTTTTCAGCTGACTTTGCATCACCGAAATATCTGCATCAGAAACCGGACTGGTTTCATCCTGACGCAATATCAAACGTTCTTTTATCACATTCTGCTCGGCATAACAGTAAAGTATATGGAATGGAATTTGCTGATTTTCAGCCATTGTTTTAAATTGTTGACGCCATTTTTTATCTAAAAAAGTTGCATCAACAATGACCGGATAACCGGCGTTTAATACTAATTCACTTGTTTTCATTAAATGTGAATAGGTCTTATGTGTCGTAGAATCACTGTATAAGTTTTCCAGGTTTTTTGAAAACCACCTTTTGCGTTCTACATCAGAGCTCAATTGAATGGCACCCAGCTGATCGACAAGCTGAGAACATACCCGGCTCTTACCACTACCTGAAAGACCAAAGCTGATGGCGAGAAAAGCCCTGTTTTTTTGACGATACGTTTGTGCATAGGTTTTTGCCAGTTCAAGATAAGCGCTTAGCTTATTATCAGTACTTTCACAGGCTGTTAGATTATCTTTTTGTTGTTCAAGTCTAAGGGCTGCCACTTTTGCTCTGACCATCGCTCGATAGAATAGATAAAACTTAAGGACCACCAGACCAGAATAATCGCCTGTATTTAATAGATAACGGTTTAACAAATGATTGGCAAAAACAATTTCATTATGATCCTGCAAGTCCATAATCAAAAAAGCACAGTCACTCATGGTATCTATCCATCGGAAGCTATCATTAAACTCAATACCATCAAAAAGCAGCACTTTATCCGCTATTAACGTAATATTTCCCAAATGCAAATCACCATGGCATTCTCGAATATGCCCCTCATTTTTTCGTGCCAGCAACTCAGGGCAGATTGCATGGTACATTAACAACATTTGACGATGTAAAGCGGACAACATTTTCTGATCGTGAGTTTTGGTCAGGATTTGACTAAGAATGGTAAAATTTTCTTCAACAGGTTTAATCACTTCAGGCAGTGAACCAAAAACAAGCTCTGAACCTGCAATATTTATTTTTTGATGAAAATCGGCAACGACATCACAGAGATCATCAATATGATATAACTTAATTTGCTGCTTTTTTAATAACTTATCAAGCAAGTAGTTGTGGTCAAACTGAACCATTTTTATGGCATATTCAACAGTCTCTCCCTGGCCTGACAGACTGAGATTATTTTCTAATTGAGTGACCGGCAGTACTTCCAGATAAATCTGTGGTGCAAATCGTCTATTAAGAACTAATTCCTGCTGGCAGTAATGCTTTCGTTGTTCAAGATCGGTAAAGTTCAAGAAACCAAAATCAACAGGCTTTTTTATTTTATAAGCAAAATGACCGGTAAGAAAGACCCAGGATATATGCGTTTCTATCAACTCAATATGATCGACAGAATGCTTATATAGTCCGGGATTAAGAAAGGCATTAATAATATTATTCTGATTCATTGCCCCTATACACTGTTATTGCCGGAAATACTGTAACCAAACAAACGATGCATTTCCTCATTAAGAAAGATCGTTGGATTGCATCACATTATCAGAGCCTGAGAAATAAAATAATGCTCCACAGTACTAATGCTGATGAATCATTTTTTCTATCTCAGCTTGTGTCACTTGTTTTTCAAACACAATGCCCAATTGACATTGACCGGTATCCAGAGGCTGACTCCAGGCTATTTTACCAGTAGTATCATACGACTGACCGGAACATGAAATCATAATATCCAGGTGGGTACCTCGATCAATGCAGCCATGCGCGTGAAAACAAAGTCCACCCTGACTAATATCACTCATACAGACTTTATGTTCACCTATCATATGGTCAATGACAACGGAAATTGGAATATCAGTCACATAGCGGGTAAATTTGCGAGTTTTAATGATCCCCCCCCCTACACTTATACAATGATTAGAATTTCCCTGTCATTTGAATATAGTCTAATTTTATGGTTTTTCAAATCAGGCTTATGGTTAAAATATGGAGCTAACAGCAATCATCCTGTATATTTAAACTTAAAGAATACTTTTTTCTCATAGCGAACGATTAATGACCTCTGAAACAGACAAGCAAAACAAGCGGCTGAAGCAAACTGAAGCAGCTGATTTGATATTACAAATCATCACGCAACTGGCGCTTGAAATGCATCATGGAAAACATTCAATGCATCAGGTTAGTCTGGATAGCATGCTGGATCGGGATTTAGAGCTTGATAGTCTGTCCAGAGTTGAATTATTGCAGCGTATTGAACGCAAATTCCAGATACGATTACCAGAAAAATTATTAGTCACTGCGGAAACACCACGAGATTTGCTGCAGGGAGTAATCAATGCGCCAGATATCAGTCTTGATTCAAACGAGAGAAGTCATATTTCCAGTATTGAAACAACTTACAATGGGACACTAGAAACCAGTCCTGATCACGCCCAAACACTCATCGATGTATTGCAATGGCATGTAAAAAAACATCCGCAACGACCGCACATCTATCTTTATGGTGATGAGGATGAGCCGCTGACTATCAGTTATGCCGTTTTGTTTGAAAGTGCTAAAAAAATAGCCTCAGGTTTGCAAAATTATGGCATTGAATCTGGACAGACCGTAGCAATCATGCTGCCGACCGGAAAAGATTATCTGTTTACCTTTTTTGCCATTCTTCTGGCGGGTGCAATCCCGGTACCCATCTATCCACCGACGCGCCCCTCACAACTTGAAGAACATTTACGCCGCCATGCAAAAATTTTAAATAATGCAGGTAGCGTATTATTAATCACAATTAAAGAAGCAAAATTACCTGGCCAGCTGTTAAAAGCTCAGGTGAATAATCTACGCCATGTACTGGTCGTTAAAGAATTAGTTGATCAACCTGAGCAGCTTGTACCCGTTCCAGTACAAGGTGATGATATTGCTTTTCTGCAATACACATCCGGCAGTACCGGAACACCCAAAGGTGTGATGCTGACCCATCATAATTTATTAGCCAATATTCGTGCAATGGGTCAAGTGGTTCAGGCGAGTTCCAACGATGTATTTGTCAGCTGGCTGCCTCTCTATCATGACATGGGGCTCATTGGCGCCTGGCTTGGCAGCCTGTACTATGCCTCACCACTGGTTCTCATGTCACCGCTGCCATTTTTAACTCGCCCCTCTCGCTGGTTCTGGGCGATTCATAAACACAGGGGCACACTTTCAGCAGCACCTAATTTTGCTTATGAATTTTGTTTAAGCAAGATCAAGGATGAGGATATAGAAGGTCTGGATCTGAGTTCCTGGCGAATGGCCTTTAATGGCGCTGAACCTGTTAACCCCATCACTCTGAGAGAGTTTAGTACCCGTTTTGAGCACTATGGTTTTCATCCTGAAGCCCTGTCACCCGTCTATGGTCTGGCTGAAAGTGCGGTTGGCCTTGCATTCCCGCCGCCTGGACGTGGTGCGCTGATCGACTGCGTACAGCGCGATGCGCTGCAGCTTTCAGGGGCTGCCGTACCCACTGAAGCAGGTAAAAATCACTCCATGCTTGAATTTGCAGCCTGTGGCCAGCCATTGCCCGGCTATCAGATACGAGTGGTTGATGACGCCGGACGTGAATTACCTGAACGCCGTGAGGGGCGTTTACAATTTCAGGGCCCATCCGCAACCAGCGGCTATTACCACAACCCCGAACAAACCCGTTTATTATTTGATAATGATTGGCTGGAAACAGGTGATCTGGCTTATATGGTCTCTGGCGAAATTTATCTAACAGGTCGTGTGAAGGAAATGATCATTCGAGCCGGACGCAATATTTACCCCTATGAGGTAGAACAGGCCGTAGGCGAAATTACCCGTGTGCGAAAAGGCTGTGTTGCCGTGTTTGGTGTTCATGATCAAGGTACTTCAACTGAACGAATTATTGTTCTGGCCGAAACAAGAGAGTCTGAGCCAGAAATTCTGGCACAATTACATCATGACGTCGATCAGGTGACGTCCGGGATGTTACTGGGAAGCAGTCCCGATGAGATACTTATACTGCCGCCTCATAGTGTACTGAAAACATCCAGTGGAAAAATTCGTCGCACAGCGTGTCGCGATCTTTATGTACAGGGACAATTAAACCGCAGCCATCGTTCAATTGGTCTACAACTCATTAGAGTAGCTGCCGTTAGCCTGCTACCACAACTAAAAAAGTCATTTCGGTCATTTCAGCGCAAAATTCAGGAGAATCTTTTTGCTCTCTGGGCATGGATGACTTTTTTTATTCTGGCACCAATAACCTGGTTAAGCGTTATTTTATTACCAGTATATTCCTGGCGTCGGGGCTTTATTCGTAAAATAATACAGCTGTTCAGCTTAGTGACAGGGATACCATTGCGCGTTTATGGCAGACAAAATCTGATTTTTGGTAAAACCGCCCTGTTCGTCTGTAATCATGCCAGCTATCTGGATGGGATTATGCTCATGGCGGCATTGCCGGACTCATTTAGTTTTGTAGCAAAGAAAGAACTTGA
Source organism: gamma proteobacterium symbiont of Bathyaustriella thionipta (assembly GCA_025656775.1). Lineage (GTDB taxonomy): Bacteria > Pseudomonadota > Gammaproteobacteria > GRL18 > GRL18 > GRL18. Next base: position 13,811 of record JAHXHI010000415.1, on the reverse strand, counting down.
GGATAACTTTATCCCTCGATTGTTTTTACAACGCATTGGCTGCATTTTTGTTGAGCGGTTTGATATTCAGGGTGGAGCAGCCGATGCAAAAGTACTTCATGAGCAGGTACAAAAGGGACAGTCACTGGTTATTTTTCCTGAAGGAACCTTTACCCGAATAACCGGACTGCGTCCTTTTCGTATGGGTGCTTTTACGACCGCAGCACAAACAGGCAAACCCGTTATTCCTCTCACCTTAAGCGGCACTCGCTCAATTCTTGGTGCGGCAACCTGGTTTCCCAGACAAGGTTCTGTCAGTATCCATATCAGTCAACCCATTTATCCTCTTGATTCAGGCTGGAATGAAGCAATCCGCTTACGCGATAAAGCCAGACAGGCAATCCTGCAACACTACAATGAACCTGATCTGACACAATAATATCTTTTCAAAGGTATGTGAATAAGTTGACAGCAGCAGGGTTAGTGCCTAGATTTATAGTATGTTATAGAGGAGTAAAAACTGATGCATCATTTCCTTAATAACCTGAACAAACAAATAACATCCGTTTTTATTTTATCCTGTCTATTAATAGCACCTTATTCTGTCCAGGTTACTGCCTCTTCACAGGAGGATTTGAATTATATGCAAAAGCGTCAGCAAATGGTCCGGCTAATTGAAGATGATGTCAAACGTACCAGTGTCTATCTTGATAAGGAAGCCCTTGACCCAAAGGTTATGCAGGCTATGGGGGCCATTCCGCGTCACAAATTTGTACCTGAAAGCATGTGGGATGATGCCTACCAGAACAATCCCCTGCCCATAGGACATGGTCAGACAATTTCTCAGCCCTATATCGTTGCCATTATGACCGACTTACTGAAACTGTCTGAGCATGACAAGGTGTTGGAGATCGGTACCGGTTCAGGTTACCAAGCAGCCATTCTGGCCCAACTGGTCAACCATGTTTACAGCATCGAAATCATTGAACCTCTGGGCCTTCGAGCTGCAGGGTTATTCAAACAGCTTGATTATACCAACATCAGCACAAAAATCGGTGACGGCTATTATGGCTGGGGGAAACACGCACCCTTTGATGCCATTATTGTGACAGCCGCCGCCAGCCATATTCCACAACCGCTCATTCAACAATTAAAACCGGGTGGTCATATGATGATCCCCGTGGGCAGCCAGTTTATTACCCAACAACTATTGCTGGTTACCAAAGCCGAAGACGGACATGTGACTACCCGACAAATATTACCCGTTCTTTTTGTACCGCTGACAGGTGATCATTAAGAACGGGTAAAGGATTAGTATGTCTCAACGTATCCCTCTGTTTTCCATCAGCCTGTTATCAGCAACAGCATTGGGTTATGAAGTATTATTAATGAGACTGTTTTCCATCATTCAATGGCATCATTTTGCTTATATGATCATCTCCCTGGCATTACTGGGTTATGGCATCAGCGGTACACTGATCGCACTTTTTCAAAAACAGCTGTTAAAACACTTTAATGTTGTTTACCCTGGTTTACTTGTTCTATTCAGTCTGGCTACTCTGATCTGTTATTTGACTGTTCAACAGATCCCGTTTAACGCTGAAGCAATCTTCTGGGATACCGATCAACTGATATACCTGTTAAGTATTTTTTTATTGTTGAGTATCCCCTTTATTTTTGCTGCCAGTGCTATTTGTCTGGCACTGGCACGATACCCTGAAGACATTGCACGTCTTTACGGCATGGATCTTCTGGGTGCCGGAGCAGGAAGTATCGCTGTCATCTTACTATTACTCCTTGTTTTCCCGATGACAGCATTAATGATTACCGGACTACTGGGCTTGTGTTCAGCCTTTATCGCTGTATGGGAATTAAACCTCAGGTTAAAACGTGGCCTAATTTCCATCATTGTTATCGCCTGTGGTTTTATTCTTTTTATCGGTCTGAACAGTGTTGTTAATATTTCTCCCTATAAAGAACTCAGCCAGATTTTGCGTATTAACGGAACACAGATTATCAGTCAGCATTCCAGCCCTCTGGGTTTACTCAGTGTCATTGAAAGCCCGGTTGTACCTTTACGCCATGTACCGTGCCTGAGCCTGAATAACACTCAGGAACCACTGGCACAATTGGGACTTTTTACGGATGCCAGCGGCATGACAGCCATTACCCGTTATCCAGAACATCTCACAGAACTGGCTTATCTTGATCAGTTGACTTCTGCCCTGCCTTATCATCTGAATAAAATTCAACGTTTATTAATAGTGGGTGCAGGCGGTGGTTCCGATGTTTTACAGGCACAATATCATCAGGTGGAAAATATTGACGCCGTAGAGATTAATGCTCAGGTTGTGGACTTACTTGAGAAGGAGTTTGCAAAATACAGCGGTGCGCTCTATCAACAAGCCAATGTCAACGTTCATATTGATGATGTACGTGGTTTTCTATCGACTATTGATGCTGATCAAAAGAAGCCATTTGATCTTATCCAACTATCATTGATGGATTCATTTACTGCCTCTGCAAGCGGTCTTTATGCATTACACGAAAGTTATCTCTATACTCAAGAGGCCATTCAGACCTATATTAAACATCTTTCAACTGACGGTTATCTGGCAATAAGCCGTTGGGTAAAAACACCTCCCAGAGATACATTGAAGATGTTCGCCACTGCGGTCAAATCGCTTGAACGACTTGATAAAAAAGACCCCGGTCAACATCTGTTGTTAATCAGAAGCTGGCAAATTAGTACCTTGCTAATTAAAAAAAGTGCTTTTACGAAACAAGAAATAGAAGCGGTTAAATCATTTTGTCAGCGGCGCTCCTTTGATATTGCCTGGTATCCGGGCATTAGTAAACATGAGGTCAATAAATTTAATATTTTTTCTCAAGCCTATTTTTATCAGGGTGCTAAAGCCTTACTGGGTGATAATCCTGATCAGTATTTACAGAAATATAAATATTACCTCTATCCTGCTACTGATGATCAACCCTTTTTTCATCATTTTTTTAAATGGTCTGTTTTACCTGAATTACTCAATTTACGTGGTCAGGGTGGTGTTTTATTGATGGGAATGGGGTATTTGATTTTGATAGCAACGTTGTTGTTAGCCATCACTGCAAGTATTATACTGATTTTATTGCCTCTGTTAGGTGACCGGAGAAGTCAATTAATAAGTGCTTCAAATAACAATTCACCTAATTGTTCTCAGCTTAATCGAGGCAGATTACTCCTGTACTTTTTTATGATCGGATTGGCTTTTTTGTTCATTGAAATTGCCTTTATGCAGAAATTTATTCTCTTTTTACATCATCCTATTTATTCAATAACGATTGTCCTTGCAGCCTTTTTAATTAACGCAGGAATTGGCAGCATCTGGTCCAGACATCTGGAAAAAAAATATTCTGGACAACAAGTCATCAAGTGGGCCATATCAGGAATTATTGTCCTCAGTGTATTATATAGTGTGATTTTAAATCCACTTTTTTCCTGGCTCATTGCACTACCCATACTCTTTAAAATCATTTTGAGCCTGATTTTAATTGCCCCGCTCGCTATTTGTATGGGCATGCCGTTTCCATTAGCATTATCTTCATTAGCTGACAATGCAGATGGGCAGGTACAGGCTTATCTTCCATGGGCATGGGGGGTAAATGGCAGCGCTTCTGTCATTAGCGCTGTATTAGCAAGCATACTGGCAGTCCACTTTGGTTTTACCATCGTCGTGCTAATTGCAATAAGTTTATATTACTTCTGCTTATTATTGTTTCCTGGATTCAGGGTCAGGCAATAAGTTTATTGAATAGCCGGCAATTTAAAATTTTGTGCTAACCAGTTCACCCAATTCTCAGTGAATTTCATCAGGATCAATTGAATTCAGCTCAAGTAAACGTCGAAGAATTGTTAAACTGCCAATATCAATATCAACCCACTCAAGTCCATAGTGATTAGCTTCTTCATGAACGAGCTTTGCCTGCATACTGATTATCACTTTTTCACTCAATATGAGTGTCAGTGAATACCGGGTATTTTTCTTGATAGTAAACGTATCAGGCAATTCAATAAGTAAGCCTTTGAGAGAAATATCCAGCAAACCACATTCAATACTTTTATCATCAAATAAAATATTGACACTTGAGATAAAAGGTACGCGAGAAAAATGACGTTTTTCATTTTCTGATGTTAATGTTGTCATCATTAAATACACCAAATTATTATGAATACAATTAAAGTGTAGAAGCTAATTCAAAATAATCAACATTGATAGAGATTGAAAAAATTCAGTGAAATATTAGCCACTCATTCACTTGATCAACTCAAAGACAAAATATCAAAAGTGATTGTGTTGGTTTTAGTGGTGGGCTTTTTTCAAAAAATAGCTGATAGACAATAACCATTCTCATTAACTTAAGAGAGTAATTACTCCACTCTGATGTCGGTAGCCTTTGGTCGCTCGGCAGCAAACTCGGATTTAAATGGTCAGGTCATTCAGGCGGAGAAGCTCAATAAGATCGTCGGCTAGTCATTAAGCGTTAAGAAAGGTACAAAAAAAGCCTGATTCGGAATATCGTATCGGTTTTTTTGTGACAATGATCACTATATAGGTAATTACCCTAATATTTATTGCCGTTTAACTTGACTTCTATATAAGCATTTTATAATATAGATATATAAATTAAATTTAAAGAACATTTTAGGAGTAAATTATGTTTAAGTCAGCTTGTGATGTGTTAAAAAAATCGGTAATGCTATCAGCATTTTTTCTTACTATTGGCGCTCTATTAGAAATAGCAGCACAATTTTTAACTCTTGAGAGTATGCTTCCAGTCTTTTTTGCCTATGCCGGTGTATTTGCTATTTTTCTTGGCCTGGTCGGAATTATTGGAACATTGATCGCAGTTATGATTCCAAAGGTCAATGAACATTTACAATCTTGCCAGCATTGAAATATCATAAGGTAGAGTTTTTATTCTAATTCTACCTTATCTGAAATTTGGGCGATTGCTACCATTTAACTCCCTAATATAGAATATAGAGTTAAATCAATGAGTGGGTGTCTTGGTCAGAGATGACTGAATTTTTGCCAGCTGATTGATATGCCGATGGACATCTTTTTTTGCTTCCATAACTTGAGAATTAATAGCAAATAATATAGCCTGTTTACGCTCAAGCATTTCATTGCGCCCTTCGTTTAAAAGGTCCTCTAACTGATTATTTAGATTGCTTTCAATTGACATAATCCCTCCCCACCTTTTCATTATATTTAGATACTACTACAAACATGACATCAAAACGATTCTGGAAACCCATATGATAAAGGGATTTACCCTTTTTTATCATATACTTATCAGTGATTTTTTAGATAACTGCTCACCAGAATAACGGGTACCATCAATAAAACCAATGCCCCCATAAAAATAATTATTTGCGGCAGATACCCGATCTCCGGCATCACCCAAAATCCAGCCAGAACAAGAGAAAGCCCTGTTATAAAGAAAATAAGTGCCGTTGTAAGGCCATCTTTTATTGTTTTACAACCTAAAGACAGCATCTTCATTTTTTCAATCTCATTATTTACTTATACATTTTTAAACGGTAATTATATCATAAAATGATAAGCATCTAATGTTCACATTTGTCCATTCTTTCCTTTGCTTTTGGCAGCACTGAAAGTAAAAATGTAGAAACTAATATTATTGGGGCCAGCAATAATAAAAGGAAACCGACAAAAACAACGATATGGTTTAAATGCCAGAGCTCCGGGACAATACCAGCTCCCACAAGCACAGTTAAAACACCGGCAATAAAGAATATTAATGTTGCAATCACGCCTTCGCGCATTGTCTGACAACCTAAAGATAATAACATAAGACTTTCTCAATCATTTTTTTGTAGATAATTATCGTAAGATACCCATGAACTAATCCTGCTGTTCCAGTATTTTCTTCGCTGAACCTTTTTCCAGTCCAAACTCTTCTTCTATCATGGCATTCCATTTATCCCGTTTAAAGGTTTTTTCATCAGGAATTTTACGATGTACCAGGTTGTAATGACATTCAATACAGGTTTTATCTTTAGCATCTTCCTGATGTATTTGTAAAGTATCAGGTCGATAACCATTAATGGCATCTTTTACGTGGCATTTTTTACAGGTAGCCGAGTTTCTTTTCTTAAACCATTTACGAGCATCAAAAGCAGCTTCTGGCAAATGCAGTGCATTAACTACCGGATCATCATAGTCAGGACCAAATAATTGCTTATATAAATCCTTACTCCCCATAAAATGATCCCAGGTCGCCGATAAAACTCCCTCAGAAACATGACAGTCACCGCAACTGGCCCGAACCCCGGACTGTGGATTATAATGAGTCGATTGTCGATAAGGCTCTGCAGCCAGCTCCATTGAATGACAAGATGTACAAAATTCTTCGGTACTGGTATAGTGATCGAATTCGATTAAGAACAGAATAAAACCAATACCACAAACACCACCAAAAATCAGAGCAAATAATACATGCCGGGTAATAAAGTCAGGCAGAAAATCATTAATTTTCATTAGTACTTCCTTTGCCATAACCAAGAATAGGATTTGCTTTATTAGGATTATTTAACCATTCATGATGTTCTGAGCCATTGATATGCTGCTTGATTAATTTCTCTGCTTTTTCAGCTCCAGCAACTTCACGTACCTGAGTCAGAAACTTGCCGTAAAAAAGACTACCGACTTCAGCCATACCTTCCCAGGTATTACTGGGACTGGCCATGGCAGCGCCATGACGGGCACGAGTGCCACCGCTATGCCAGAGTTTCCAGTAAGTAATCTCTAGAGGCTCATCAAAGGGTAATGGTGTTAACAGGTTTTCAGAATATAGAGCCTGCATAATAGCCTGTGCCGGCTTACCATATTTTTCATTGTACAGCTCTACAACATTATCAAACTGTAACATCGCATTCTTTGCAAAATTTTTGCTATGACACTCCAGGCAAACTTTAGTCATTGCACCACGACGTCGTTTAGGAAAAGCGACCGCTTTAACTTTCCCCATACTACCATCCATTTTATTGATACTTTCGCCTCTGCGAGGAACTGGATCTGAGGTCGATAATTCACGTTTTTCACCATCTTCAAAGATAACCAGATATTGTTGGGTTGACACACCTTCATTTAAATTCCAGGAATCACGCATACCGACATCATGGGTCGATTTCATTTTTCCTGCAGCCCCCATGTGGCAGCTGACACAGGTAGGTGCTGCTGAATAATCTTTACCTGCAACCCAACTATCACTACCCATATTCATTTCACTTTTGTGCGCTTCATACATCATCCCATGTTTGGATGTTTCGTAGACTGCTTTATCGGGTGAATCAGGTCCGGAATGGCAAAAAGTACAGGCAGCAGGTTCACGAGCCTGCGCTTTGGAAAACTGGTGACGACCATGGCAGGCAGAACAGGAACCCTTGGAACCATCAGGGTTGATTCGACCAATGCCACTATTAGGCCAGGTGGTAGAATCAAGTGTGCCATCACCCTTTACCTTCACTTCTGAACCATGGCATTTAGCACAGCCGGCATCATTTATTGACAGACTGCCAAAGTGCTCCGCAAGTGCCGGCATACGATTTTTAATGATATCGACCGCTTTGGTATGTACTGAACCTTGCTGTTGTTTCAATTCCGTTTCATGACAACGGCCGCAATCTTTAGGCGACACAATAGTGGCAATTATACTGCCTTCATGTTCCATGGAATCCGCATCATCTTCATAGGCCTGATGGCAATCCAGACAATTTACATTAGCCTGAGCATGAGCACTATTCTTCCATTGATGAGTCAAGCCCGAAGAAGATTTAGCATGGCAATCAACACAGGCCTTGCCCTCTTCAAGCCCCCAGCTAGATGAATCCAGAGTTACTTTGGCCGCTAGAACTGATTGGCTAACCCCAAACAGCAAATAGAAGCATAGAGATGAAGACAAAAAGATCTTTACCATTCGAATCATTTTAAATTCCGTTGTTTATCATAAAAGTTATTTAAAGACTATGTTATTATTCTTGTTCATATCCGGTAATCATTGCCTTGAGATAACCCAATGGTTCTTTGCTTGTCGTCAATGCCAGATAAAGATGGACAACCAGAAAAGCCATTAACGCAAATGCCGCTGCCGTGTGTATCAAAGCAATTCCACCCAGGCTCCAACTTCCGATACCAATATCACTCCAATACGGATAAAAAAGATACAGTAAGCCGCTTATCCAAATACCCGGTGAAATCACTAAATGTAAGGACAGGTAGGCCATACGCTGCATAGGGTTGAGTTTTTCCTTGCGCGTCTTATGGTGAGGATGCCCGCCGCCGAGAAAAATATCCATTGCATAATATTTCATCATGGCAATAATTTTATTGGCGCTGGAGGGAATATACTGTTTCCACTCCCCGGTCGTCAGATGCCAGAAAATGGCAAAAACCCACAACCCCATTAACAGCCAGGCTGAAATAATATGAATATTAACAGCCTGTTCAAAAGCAAAAAATTGATGTGTACCATGAAGATTAAATCCACTAAACAACAGGACAATAATCAATAATGCCTGAGTCCAATGCCAAAAACGTTCAAAACCTTTATACATAATAACCTGGGACATTATTTGTTCTCCCTTTTTCTAGCAAAGAAATAGCGTACAAAACCATGTACAGTGACACCACCAAGAGTCCCCAAAACGACCAGCCAGCCAATTAAATCCAGCATTTTATTGTTATCTCTTCCAGGCAGATAAAAATCTGTCAGATTAGCCAGTCGACCCTCTTTGCTATGACAGGCATCACAGGCCAGAGATTGTTCCTTGGGAGCAACCATGTGTGCCAGAGGCCAGTGTAAGGTCGTCTCAATAAAACCATATTCGCCACTATAGTTTGCCTCTGCTTCATCCATGGCTGATTTTATTGAGCTATTCCAGTTAAAGGATTTCCAGTAGGCTTTCTTATCCTTACCAAACAGGTGTATCAGACTCAGTGTATTATTACCCTTATCATAAGGTTGTTTACCACGCATTATTTTAAATGGCCAGATACGCGCATCAGGATCATCATAGGAACCTGAAAAGGTATTTAAAGCAACAACCTGAGTAGGATCGATTTTTTCGTCCAGTTGCTTGTACCTTACATCACCTGATAACCATTCATACTCAGGAACCATATCCTGGCCCCATTTGAAATCTCCTTTTTTAGTCACATAGGTAACCTGACCTTTATCATTTTTTATTTTTATAGGCTTGCCATCGCCATCCTTCTTACCCGCTGTAGACCAGTCCCACCACATTTTTGTGGCAACACCACCGCGAGCATAAGTGGGGATATGACAAGTTGCACAAGCTACCTTGTCCGTATGATCATTAATTTTATTATTAATTGTTTCTGGATGCGGCGTCATACCATGACAGGATTCACAAGTTGCCCGACTCTTATCATCTCGACCTGGAACATCGATTCCATGCGTATCTTTGGCGGTAATATTATAACGACTGCCTTTAACTTCATGACTGTCGGCAGTATGGCATTCGCTGCAGGTAAAATTAAGGCCATCAACACCCAGATGTACATCCAGTTGTTTGTCAGGATTCGTCAAGGATGAATCCAGATCACCATGTTTAACACCATCACCGCCACCACCATAGAAGTGACAGGCACCACAGTTTTCCCGACGTGTTTTACCTACATTTTGTGCAATAAAAGAAAGATCAGGTGCTTTCCAGATTTTTTTACTGCCTTTGGGAAAGGCTTTATCTTTATAGTTAGGATGACCAGCTGCAGTAGGAAATTTTTTATAGGTATCAGTGCTATCATGGCAAACCAGACAATCAACATTTTCTTGTGAAGTAAAATCAAAATTTTTGTCTTTCCAGCCATAACCAATATGACAACTGGTACAGCGGGCATAATTTTTGTTAATAGCAAGGCAATAATTATTGATAACTTTGCTTTTACCTACTTCTTCACCAGTATCCGGATTGGTAAATTTCCAGTTCCAGTGCTTGGTTTTATGCAATTGATTACTGGCTTCAGTATGACAGCTGAGACAAGCTTTGGTTACATCAGGACCGGTGGCAAATTGATTCTGTAAAATTTCAAACTTGGTATGATCAGCAGTTGAAGAGGTTGTTTTTACCGGTTCAACATTTGCATAACTATTAGAACAGGCGAAAATTAGAATGGAATACATAATTCCAGACAACAGCGCACTGTTTTTCAATTTATAGAAAAACATGATTACCCCCACAGGAAATGATTTTTTTGTTCAATGCAGCAGATAGATTAGTATTACTAATCTATCTGCCTAACTACTCTTATTTAAAATCGACGAAGTCGTTTTAGATAGAATTTTCTGATGCGGAAATCAGTTTAGGCGCAGTAACATCTGCAGGTATCTTCTTACCAAACTTCTTAACCAGGCCTGGCCATAGAAGATTATAGTAAAGTTCAGAACGAACCAGAACAACATCCTTAGCAGGAATTTCGTAGTTCAAATGACGCTCTTCAAAAGCTTTTAAGCGATTATCAGCGCCCTGACCTTTTGCGGTAGGTGGTGCGGTAGGTTTGCCTTTATCATCAACTAACACGAGATGCATATAAGCTTGCTTGTCTGTTTTGCCAGGGTGTCCTTTGGCATTTTCCCAGACGACATTACCACTTTTATCATAAGCGGTCACTTTCAGATGCAGATTTCTAAAAGGTGCGCCCGTAGGCATAGTATGCGGCTGTTTATTTCTGATAGTAACAACTGACTTAATGGTATCACCTGCTTTCTTACTATCCATAGAGAAGACAACTGAACGCTGAAGCATTGGCAAGCTGTGACCACCGCCCATACTATGATCTGAACGTTCGCCTGTGGTAGGCATATGACAGGAAAGACAGTCAGCCTTTGCATTACTGGCTACATATTCATCACCCGTCGCACAAAGAGGAACACCATGGGCATTACTTCGCTTATCATGACACCCCATACAGGCATCTGAAGTTCTTAGCTGTTTAGGATTACTTTCCATCGGCAGGGCAGGAATATCTTTACCGTCCATTGTTACCGGTTTACCTAAATGTGGGTTAGGCTTTTGCTCATCATCACCACCAGCAAAACCAAATTCATCACCCCCGGCAGTTAAAGCAGAGAGTTTATGATTGGAGTTACGACCAGTACCCTGAATTTTATCACTGTATTCATAAGCCTTCAGACCCAGATTTAATTTTCCATTTTTACCCTGGATGCCTTTAAAAGTTTTGAGAGTATGACAAGCGATACAGTTGACACCTTCTGCATAGGCTGGTTTAGAATCCAGTTTGGTGACCTTATCTTTAGCAGCATTAGGTGCATGACATTGCAAACACACAGGGTATTTGCCATTTTTCATTTTTACACCCTCTTTACCAGGGTCACCAACGACTTTACGATAAAAAGCACCATGAATGGGATCTTTAAAGGCTGTGCTGTTAGCATGCATTGAACCTTTCCATTGTTTATAGGTTTCTTTATGACAGGTTTTACACACGGTGGCTGAAATATGATGAATGGACTCATCATTCGTTTTAGTATTAGCTGCTGCACTATTCGCTAAAAAAAGAAAAGCCATAAGGCCAGTTGAAACACCAGAAAGAATTAATGGCATCTTTCGTATTACAGACATATTTGTTCCCCATTTTAAATCTTATTTATAAAAAGAATATAAATAACCCGGACAGGTAAAATCAGAACAAATTTGATTAAATTATGTCAGGATTATATAACGACATTTGAGTAAATAAATTCCATTTATTTACCACTATGTTCTACCCTCTGACAATTGAAATTGTTGAATAATAGAAGTTTTATCAACATATGAAACTATTTTTAATTATTATTATATATTTATTTTTAAGCTAGCTTAACTGGTCTGGAAAAAAAAATAAATACTTTTTTAAAAAAAAGTATTTATTTAACGTATCAAAATATTAGCCAACACTTATTAAAACCTTAATGAAAACTGCAAAGCAAATAAATCCCAATAACGTTCAGTTTTACTTCTGTCAGGATTATCTTCAGAAGTAAGCCAGGATGTGCCATTAATATTATGGTACTCAGCCCTGATCATTACGGATGAATTTACATCCCAGCGTACACCTAGCATAGCATCTTTTGCAAAATTCATATGTCTTGGGGCATTGATAATATCATTGCTCTTTCCTGATTTATCATCCTTGTCATTATAATGCTCACCATAGCGAACATAGGCCTGCCAGCTAGGTTTTATACGATAAGCTCCTTGTAAATACCAGCTTTCACTGATTGGTTCATAATCAGGATAAAAAGGTCCAAAATCTGAAAAATTATTCTCCTGATATAAATATTCACCTGTAAGACTGAACTTTTCACCATTGTATTGTGCAGACAAAATATACAATTCAAAATCAGTTGTCCCATTTTCAAATGGTAAAATTTCAGTATCCTCAGGATCATACTCAAGAGAAACATCAGCAAAACTTAATGCAAAAATCATTTCTCCACTATTTTTTTCATAAACCAACTGACTTAATATTGAGGGGTTGGAGCCTGATGTTTCTAAATCACCTTGAGGAGAGATTGAGTCAGGATACGGGATAATAGCATTAAGCAATTCATCATTATCATTACGAGCCTTTCCGTAGTTAAATTTGAATGTAATATTATCTTCATTCAGCCGGTAATCCAGATAAAATTGCGTGCCATCAGAGGCACGCAGGAGTGATCGTGAACGATCATAGTAAATTCCCTGAGGCAATATAATTGAGGGCGTTGTAAAAGCCACATCTCGAGTTTCATTATATAAGCCCAATGGATTTTTTATCCTTCCCAATCTAAGTCCATAGTTCCCTTGTTCATATTCGTTTAGGGTAATATCCATAAAGCCATAATCAAAATCGACTTTATCATTATCGACTTTTCCTGCATTTCTAAACAGGATCTGTGATGAGAAACTTAACTTATCAAATGGTGAGTAATAAACATTTAGTCCTGCTTCTGTATAATCTGTAGATACTGAGTTTTCACTATCACCATACATATTATTGACAGAAGTATGCACTGCATTTTGAGTAAAAAACCCATGTAATTTAAGATCTTCGGTCACATTATAGGACCAGCTCAAATGAGGCAAGATTAGAAAAATTAGAAGCAAATAATATTTATTCATAGTTTAATACTCTTAAATCGGTATCCCTTACTGATTTATTTAAGTAACCAATAGCGCCAGGTGTTGTTGCTATCTTATGCTGCATTTCTTCAATAGAATTTACTTCATTAGGTGCCTGACCTGTTCCGGAAAAAATAAGACGGTCCCAGATTCTACGAAATTGATGAGGGAACATATTGAGTTTAGATTTAGTAAATTGACGATGCAGCTGATCCCTGTCAGAAAGCACAAAAACATGCACTCGTTTACCATCATCCCAGCGTATTTTTCTCATAGCAAAAATCGCTCTTACATCGGCAAGTGTATATTTTCTATCCGAAACAGATGGGTTAACAAAGATTTCAATGGTCGAATGAGTTGAACTGGAAGTAGTCGTATTCTTATTGTCATCAGAGAAGGTACAAAAAGGAGTAAGCAGAAGAACAACTAGCAAAAAAAATTGTTGTTTATTAAAAAAAGTATAGCGCAACGGAAGCATCCGAAATGTAATCCACTTAAATTATGATGGGTTTAACAATAGGAAATAAATGCTATTTTGACAAGGGGTGCAGGTCTTCTTGTGATATATAAAACAACAACTTAATATCAAAAAGAAGTGTTTTCGTGAAAAATTATCGGCTAGATATTGAAA
>JAHXHI010000237.1 GCA_025656775.1 gamma proteobacterium symbiont of Bathyaustriella thionipta | reverse complement strand
ACGGTGGAAAAACTGGAAGAGTTGCTTCCCTGGAATTTTAAAAATCAGCATTAGATAAAGTCAAGAACGCTGCTCATTAAGCGTTTACTATCGACTGAGTCATAAGCTTTTTGGTAATCAACGCCATCTGTGCTGACAGCTTCTATCATTTTACCTGAATCAACCGATTCGGCGGCCTTTTGTTTATCAACAGAATCATAGAGTTTACCGTAGTCAAATCCATGTGCTGCAACAGCAAAGAACAGGCAAAAGCTTATCAGTAGTTTTTTCATAATATTAATCCTTAATATTTTAATCATACAAACCATAATAGAGGTTCTTTTAAGTACCTCTATTATGGTTTATAAAAAGCCGATAGTGAAGGCCTGATATTCGTTAATAATTTTTTTGTGCCACCAGCATCGCCTCATTACGGAAACCTTTTCCCAGATCACCCTGTCTACCCTCTTCACGATAATAGCGTAAGGTTAAGCCAGGAAATAGTTTAACCAGTTCATTGGACTCTAAACGAAAGTGAGCATTTCTTGGACCTTCTTCAGCACTCGTTTTATCATTGTCCTGTTGACCCTGCACGAAAGTCTGGTAGAAAATTAGTCCTCCCGGTCTGAGGGATGAGATAAGGCATGGCATAATTTCACGTAATAAGAAGCGACTGACGATAATGACATCAAAGCCTTCTGCAAGCATTTTATCTTGTTGTTCATGCTGGCTAATGTCACATTGTCGTGTGGATAAATTCAGTTGTCGTTCCTGAGCAAACTCCTGTATTTTTTCAATGGCGGAATCAGAAATATCCCAGGCATGACTTTCAAATCCCAGTTCAGCCATCCTTAAAGCATTTCCTCCTAGTCCGCAAGCCAGATCAAGCGACTTACCATAAGCAGGTAAAAGGTGTTGATTTAATTCAAGCACATCAATCACCTGATTCGGTACATGAACGGCTTCATAACGGTTATTCCATTTTGCTCTTATTTCTTTCATACTTTTTAACTTTTAATTTTTTAACAACATCAATGGCCTGTCTAACGCCGCCAGAATGATGGTGTCAGTATAACTAAAAGAGTAAAAATTTCCAAACGCCCTAATAACATGGCAAAACAAAGCACCCATTTTGAAAAATCATTAATCCCCTGATAATTTGCCCCTACATCCCCCAGTCCAGGGCCTAAATTATTTAAACAGGCAGCCAATGCAGAAAAAGCGGTCACCTGATCCAGTCCTGATGCCATTAATAAAAGCATCATGATACTAAAACTTGCCACATACAACGCAAAAAATCCCCAGATTGCATTACTGACGTTTTCAGGCATTGCTTTACCGCCAATTTTAACGGGTATCTGTGCACTGGGGTGGATTAGACGAAAAATTTCTCTCACACCCTGCTTAAACAATAAAATAAAACGAATGACTTTCATACCCCCGCCCGTTGAGCCCGTGCAACCGCCGACAAAACTTAAAAACAATAACATGACAGGCAGGAAACCAGGCCAGTTATAATAGTCAGAAGTGGTAAAACCAGCGGTAGTACCAATTGAAATGGTTTGAAAAATTCCATGATGCAATGCATTACCCCAGGTATCAAAGGTCGAGGTAAAATACAGATAAAAGACAGAAAGCATTGAAGCAACGGCTAACAACATGAGATACACACGAAACTCAACATCAAAATAATAAGGTTTCAGGCTCTGTATACGCAAAGCACTAAAGTGTAAAGCAAAGTTAACCCCTGCCAGCAACATAAAAAACCCCGCAATCATCTCAATCAGTTGATTATTAAAATAGCCAATCGAGGCATCATGAGTTGAAAACCCGCCAATAGCCACAGTAGAAAAGCTGTGGCCCAGTGCATCAAAGGGGGTCATGCCTGCAAACCAATAGGCCAGGGCACAGGAAATGGTCAGTCCAAGGTAAATATACCAAAGCGCCTTGGCGGTTTCAGTAATTCTTGGCGTTAATTTATTATCTTTAATAGGTCCCGGTGTTTCAGCCCGGTACAACTGCATGCCACCAATCCCTAACATCGGTAATACCGCGACGGCTAAAACAATGATTCCCATCCCACCAAGCCACTGCAGTTGCTGTCGATAATAGAGAATTGAACGAGGCAAATCATCCAGGCCAGTAAAAACCGTTGCTCCCGTTGTAGTCAATGCTGATATTGATTCAAATAAGGCATCGGTAAAATTTGCCTGAAGACTTTGTGAAAGATAAAGCGGTAATGACCCAACCAGGCCAAAAACAAACCAAAACAAAACAACCACGATAAATCCATCACGAATACGTAATTCTCGACGTCGGTTCCTAACAGGCAGCCAGATAAAAAAGCCACTGAGAAGAATGACAAAAAATGCATTTAAAAAGGTGCTGGTTTCTGAGTCATGATACCACAGTGATACGACAATAGAGGGTATCACTGTGGTGCTGAATATCATCAACAATAAACCGACAATACGTAAAATAACAAGTGGCTGCATAGGTTAAATAAAAAGCTTATATAAAAGTTGTAGGGAAAATAGTGCTTAAATAAAAGTGACACCAACCTGAAAAAGACGTTCTACATCACTAATATGACGTTTATTGATCAAAAATAAAATAACATGATCATCTGATTCTATCACGGTATCATGGTGCACAATAATGACCTCACCAAAGCGTACAATGGCACCAATATTTGTTCCCGGTGGTAAGGGGATTTCTTCAATAGTACGCCCCACAACTTTTGATGTTTTCTTATCACCATGGGCAATCGCTTCAATCGCTTCTGCAACCCCTTTTCGGAGTGAGTGCACCATTTCCACGTCACCTCTGCGAACATGTGCCAGTAAACTACCGATTGTCGCTTCCTGAGGTGAAATTGCAATATCAATATCAACACTACTTTCAACCAAGTCAACATAGGCCGCACGATTGATTAAGGCCATTACTTTTCTGGCACCAAGCCGTTTTGCCAATAATGCTGACATAATATTCGCTTCATCATCATTGGTCAAAGCGCAAAAAACATCGGTACCCTCAATATCTTCTTCAATTAATAGCTCTTCATCTGAGGCATCACCCAGTAACACAATAGTTTTTTCAAGTTCTTCAGATAATATTTTGGTATTAGCCTGACTATGTTCAATGATCTTTACATGAATACGACTTTCCAGGGCCCTTGCCAGACGCTGGCCAATGTTACCGCCGCCCGCAATAATAATGCGTTTAAACGGTTTATCAACTCGTCTAAGTTCGGACATTACTTTTTTAGTATGACGCCGATCAACAATAAAAAACACCTCATCAAGCTCTTCAATAATAGTGTCAGCTGTCGGTATGATAGGGTGACCTTTACGATAAATCGCAGCGACCCGGGTATCCACAGCGGGCATATGATCACGAATCTCCTGAAGCTCATGACCTAATAAGGGACCACCCTGAAACGCCCTGACTGCGACTAATTGCACCAGACCGCCCGCAAAATCCAGAACCTGAAGCGCACCCGGATAGGCAATTAGTCGAGTAATATAATCGGTCACCAATTGCTCCGGGCTAATCAATACATCTACAGGCAATGCTTCATTGGAAAACAGCTGGTTATATTTTAAATATTGGTTCGAGCGAACCCTTGCGATCTTCATCGGAGTATGAAAAATAGTATAGGAAATCTGACAGGCAATCATATTAGTTTCATCACTATTGGTGACAGCGATTAGCATATCAGCATCATCACAACCTGCCTGATTCAGGACCTCAGGATGTGAACCTCGTCCTCTTACGGTACGAATATCCAGTCTATCCTGCAAAATAGCCAGCTTTCGGCCATCCAGGTCAACAACGGTAATATCATTATCTTCACTGGCCAGATTTTCCGCTAACGAAGAGCCTACTTGACCAGCACCTAAAATTAAAATTTTCATAACACGGGTTAGTTATCCAGTTTAGTTATTTTTTAGCAATTTTTTTAGCATCAATACCCAGGGTTTTCATTTTTCGATATAAGTGGGTTCGTTCAACACCCGCCAACCGTGCCACCTTACCAACACTTCCGTCCACCGCAATAAGTTTTTCTTCCAGATAGGCTTTCTCAAATAGTTCTCTTGCTTCTTTTAGAGGATGATCAAATAAAGATTTCAGTGCACTATCTTGAGTTGTCAACTCACTTGAATCAGTATCACCCAGTTTTTGAATCTGATACTCTATCGTACTTTCCACTTCTTCCAGTGTAATACTTTCTTGTTCAGAAACAATTAACAGCCTCTGCACAAGATTCTTTAACTCTAACAGATTTCCCGGCCAGCTATAATTTCTTAATTTATTTAAGGCGGCTATAGAAAAACTGCGATAGTTAAACTGTTCCTGCTGCACAAATCGGTCACGATAATAATTCAGCAAATCAGGTACATCCTCACAATGTTCTCTCAATGATGGAATTTTTACCTGTAACACATTTAACTGAAAATAAAGCTCGGATTTAAATTTGCCTTGCGCTACCAACTGTTCAAGCAAGTAGTGAGTAGCGGTAATAATACGACAATTGAGCAGTATCGAATCATTACCACCAATGCGATGAAACTTTCCTGTTTCCAGGGTACTTAACAAACGTCCCTGAGTTGCCAGGTCCATATCGCCAATATCATCAATATAAAGTGTGCCTCCACGCGCCTGTTCGAGTAGACCATAATAAATTTTACCCTCCGCTTCAGAACCAAAGAGCTCCCGTGCTGAGTTATCAACATCCAGGGTAGCCACTCCAAGTTCAATATAAGGCTTTTCAGAACGATTACTTTTATGGTGTAGTAAGCGAGAGTATTTACTTTTCCCGCTGCCAGGTTCACCAACAAACAACACCCTGGATTCATGCTGCGCTATTTGTTCTATCTCCTGGCATAAGGCCTGGTTTATCTTACTTTTACCCACGGGTTCATCAACCGCAAAAAGCTGTTGGCGCATTCCCTGGTTTTCTTTATCCAGATTAAATGCCTCCAGTGCATGCTCTACTGTCAGTAATAATTTCGCCAGAGAAAGGGGTTTTTCAAGAAAATCATAAGCACCCAAACGGGTTGCTTCTACGGCCGTTTCCACACTACCATGACCTGACATCATGATTACAGGGAAATTACCCACCGCATTCGCTTCAGTATCTTCCTTCCATTCTTTTAATAAACTAATACCATCAATATCAGGCATCCAGATATCTAATAAAACTAATTCCGGTCGCCTTGAACGACAACTTTCTCTGGCAGCTTCACCATTTTCGGCAATATCAACTTCATAGCCTTCATCCTGAAGTATTTCCTGCACCAGTTCACGAATATCTGGTTCATCATCAACAACGAGTATATAGGCTGATGCCATCTTTTTTCCTCACATTTTGTGCTTGTCTTGTCACGATTCAATGGTGACTATTATTTTCACATTTATACAGTAATTTATCAGGCTACCGGTAATTTAATGACAACTTTTGCACCACCCTCAGAAAAATTTTCTGCAAGAATAGAGCCTCCATGTTCTTCAATAATTTTTTTCACAATCGCCAGACCAAGGCCAGTACCTTTTGGTTTATTGGTCACATAAGGATCAAAGATATTGGCCAGCATATCCTCCGGAAATCCCGGGCCATCATCCGTTAACTCCAGAATGCTCCAATATTGGTTATTCACTTCCAGTAAACGGGTTTGAACTTTCAGATTAATTTTATCTTGCTCAGCTGCGGCTTCCACAGCATTTTTAATCAGGTTATGAAAGACCTGTCTTAAGCGCCCCTGATCGGCTTCAACCAACGTACCGCTAATAGCTAATTCCTGCTCAATGATTAGTTTATTATTACCACGATAGAGATCCACAACCTCCATCAACAGGCTTTCTATTTCCAGGGGATGCATTTTTAATTCAGGCATTTTGGCATACTCTGAAAAGGCCCTGACCATATCCTTCATACTATCAACCTGGTTGATAATAGTCGATGTTAAACGATCCATCGTTTCAGCATCTTTGGCATCCATTGTTTTTAGATATTTATGACGCAAGCGTTCAGCTGACAGTTGAATGGGAGTGAGTGGATTTTTAATTTCATGAGCCAGACGTCTTGCAACTTCCCCCCAGGCGGCATCTCGTTGAGCCTGAACCAAAGAGGTCACATTTTCAATCACAATAACATATCCACCATCCGCTAAGGCATTCCCCCGGCAAAGCAAAGTCTTGCGGCCATCTTGCTCATTCAATGTGACCTCTTCACTCCAGTGTTTTATTCGATTTTGGATTGATGTCATAATCCATCGAACGAGTGATTCTAATTCAGGCTTTTCTTTAACGAGTTGAAATAACGAACAATCAAGATATTCGTTGACATTAATGCCTAAAATTAGACTGGCTTCTGGATTACTGGTACGAATTTCTTTATGTTGAGACATGCTGATAATACCTGCTGATAAGTTGTTCAAAACAACTTCCAGATAATCTCTTTGCTGTTTGGCTTGCTGATGACTTTCTTCTAAAGCATTATGGGTATGTGACAGACGACGTACCATTTTATTAAATGACTGAATCAGTAAACCAAAATCATCATTATTAAGTAATGGGATCGGTTTATGATATTCACCTTCTGCAACAGCCTTGGTCCCTTCTGCCAAATCTCTGATAGGCGCTGCAATACGTTTGGCTGAGAAAAAGGCTGCCCAGGCGGCACTTAAAATACCTAAGAGTAATACCAGCGACAAAGTAAGGGTAAAACTGAGCTTCAGCGGTTTACGTAAATACACCAGACTTTTATATTCTGAGTAAGCCTGCTGTACACTGGCAGCCAGACGATGTTGACGTACGCTTAAAGGCGCCATTGCCTGCAGGATTAAAAAGCCTTCTTCGTTTTCAAAGACAATACGCACCAGAACTCGAATCATTCTATTCGATTGTTCATTTAAATCTAACACAACATGATCACGCCCCTGCCGCAGAGGCAATAATAAATCTGAGCTGGGTAAATCCGGTACAATATCGCCTTCTTCAATCGAACTGGAGCCCAGAACACGTCCTCTTGAGGTCATTAAAGTGACCTCATCCACACCACTTTTTTCCCTTATTTCACTCAAAGAAACAACCGAAAGCGTATTTAAATCAACCAGTATTTCATCACTGAGTCGACGAATCTGGCGCAGCATGGTTTTCTTTTTTTCATCCACGGCTGAACGACTCAAATCCATGGCATCTTCTAATGCCTGCTCCACAGTGACATCAAACCAGCTATCAATACTGCGATGAATAAATTGTATCGAAAAGCTGTATACAACTAATGCCGGTAGAACGGCCAGGCTGACAAAAATAATAACCATTCGTAAAGTCAGTCGTGAGCCCGCCACGCGTTGACGAAGCTGACGCTGCAACCGCCAACCCTGACGTGCAATAAGAAAGATCAGCATTGCCAGAATAACCAGATTAACCGCTAACAATAAATAATACAGTTGTTGAAACTGCTCTGCATCCATCGATGCACTGCTGATCATACGCAGTGAAAAAAACAGCATTAGCAGCATGATAAAGATGGCAACAGGACCACTGAAAAGTTTTTTTATCATTTATCCTGCTCTTTTATTTCACCCATTGGCTCACCGGTGCTTATCGTATCATTATTTGAGTCGCGATCTAAAATGCGCTCTGAAAGTGCATTCTGCTTACCTAATTGGGGAATTGAGTCTATTTTGTTATCCACTGTTTCCTGGGCTTTAGGTTGTTTACTGATCTGCCAGCGATACCAGGTACTTTCCAGACGCCATGATGATGATAACGATGCAACCTGTCTCAATGCTGCCGGCAAATGGCTGATATCAAGTAAAATACGCATTTGTACTGAATACTGTCTATTTTTATTCAATTCTTTTTGTTCAATTAAAAAAGCCCCCCGAATCGTCCCTAAAACGGCCATTGCATCCTGGCGACTATTAAAAGAATAACGCTCATCGGTAGCAATATTTTTGACTTCATGGACATTCGTCAAAGGGTGATAGCGCAGTTCAAAGAGCTGTATTGAGCTTTTGATAATCAGATTACGCCACCAGGGGCGTTCACGCAAGACCTGAACCTCAACAGCAATGGTCAAAGGTATGCCATTTTCCAGTGCTTCAACCACCACATCAGGAAAAAGCATTTGCAGATCAGCATCAATTGCAATCGTATTTTTTAACTGATATGAACTTGCCGAAACAACTTGAAAATCCCTCTTATCTGTCAACTGAGGCAACACATTAAACAAGAATAATAGCGCCACAGAACTAAGTAAAATAACGATGGAGATAAATAAAAACTGACACTTTGGGCAACGCTTATATTGTCTGCGCTCACTCATTATTGCATCATTATTATCAATCAGGCTGCTGGTCATCTTCAGGCACTTTTTTTAAGTAGCGCATAATAAAATCCGTCCATATTCTGCTCACCGGGGAGAATTTGACGCCCAAACGGCATCGTCTCCCCCCATTCAGCCTCAATTAAAATTTCTGCTATCTGCTTACTTTCCTTTTTTTGTCTATCAATAAATGCCCTTACCTGATGATCATTTTCATCTCTGAGTATTGAGCAGGTTGCATACAAAAGAACACCGCCGGGTTTTAGCATCAACCAGAGATTATCCATGATTTGTGCCTGTAGTTGTGTCAATGCAGCAATGTCATCTTCTCGTCGCAGGAGCTTAATATCCGGATGTCTTCTAATCACTCCCGTTGCCGAACAGGGGGCATCAAGTAAAATCCTGTCAAACATTTCACCATCCCACCAGTCCTGCTGACTGGCATCAGCACTCTTTAAAACTAATTTGTCAGCGGGTATTTTCAGACGTGTGCTATTTTCCTGAACACGCTTCAGGCGTTCTGAACTCACATCCAGAGCAACTACTTTTTTCAATCCGGCTTGTTGTTCAAACAGGTGCATCGTCTTACCGCCGGGAGCTGCACAGGCATCCAGGATCAAATCACCTGGCTGAGGTGCTAATAGACCGGCAGCCAATTGAGGTGCACCATCTTGAACGCTGAGCATACCCTCAGAAAACAGTGGTAGTTTATCTACAGGGACCGGTTTATCCAGAACAATTGTGTGCCCAGCAGATTGCAAATTTCCTGTATCGATATAAGCAATACCACTGTCCTGTAACATTTTCTTATAAACTTCGAGTTCAAATTGCTGATTAATCCTCAACGCCATGGGAGGGCGCTGATTACCCGCATCCAGTATTGATTCAATCGGTCGTTCGATTGCCTTCCAGGAATTTTTTATTGCACTGATTAGCCATTCAGGATAAGCAAACCGGCTGGCATAAGAGCGGTCCAATACAGTTAATAAGGCCTCTTTTTCTCTCAGAAAACGCCTTAAAATAGCATTCACCAGGCCTTTAGCCCATGATTGATGTAATTCGTCACAGGTACTGACTGTTTCTTTAACAACTGCATAATCTGCCTTATCAAGATAGTTAATCTGATACAAGCCAACCAGCAGCAGATAATGGACACTTTTCTTTTTGCCTCGCAGAGGCTTACTCAGCATATTGTTCAACAACGGGTGCAGACGATAATACCAGCGTAACACACCAAAGCTGATTTCTTGTGCCAGAGGACGATGCTCTGCCCTCATCTGTCCTAGATAACGCGGCAACAAAGTGGCTAACGAGAGACCGTCTTCGACGCACTGTTGAATAATTTTACTGGCAGCGGCCCGAGATGAGAATTCCTGATTGACGGGATGTTTTGATGTTTTAGGGGAATTACGAGACGGGTGTTGATTGTTCACTATTGCTTCTTCATTAAGTGACTGACGATCAGTCTGATTACAGCACATTTAACCGGCATTAAAGTCAACTCCCATTAAACTTTGACCGTTAATAAAATCCTTAACCATAATTCGCTTTTTACCGGGCATCTGCAGCTCTTTTATACGTACAACACCATTTTTAGCGAGAATATCAATGCCCTGTGATGATTCGGCAATCACTTCACCAACCTGATGAGCCTGAGAATAAGTCTCATACTCAAGCAAACAAGCCTGCCACAAACGTAAATATTTTCCCTTATAATGAGTATATGCAACTGGCCAGCTATTAAAAGCCTGAATTTTCCTGACAATACCACTTGCATCCTGATGCCAGTCAATTTGTGCTTCCTGCTTATCCAGCTTATGGGCATAGGTTGCCAGTGAATCATCCTGTATCTGCGGCTGCAAACACTTCGCTTTAATATCATCCAGAGTTTGCAAAATAGCCTCTGCACCCATTTCGGCAAGCCGATCATGCAGACGACTTCCGGTGTCTTCAGCATCAATGTCACAACGTTTTATAAGCAGCATGTTGCCAGTATCAAGCCCTTTATCCATTTGCATAATGGTGACACCACTTTGCTGATCACCCGCTAGAATTGCCCTTTGAATCGGAGCAGCGCCACGCCAGCGGGGCAAAATAGAAGCATGAATATTAAGACAGCCATGCTGCGGTGCATTTAAAACGACTTCAGGCAAAATCAAACCATAGGCGACGACAATCATAATATCCGCCTGAAGGTTAATTAATTCCTGTTGAGCAGCAGTATCTTTAAGGCTCACCGGTTGATAAACAGGTATTTCATATTTCAATGCCAGGGCTTTGACCGGACTTGCTGTTAATTTTCGACCCCGACCTGCCGGCCGATCCGGCTGGGTATAAACAGCGATAATGTCATGCTCTGAATCTAGTAGACTTTGTAAAGCAACTGACGAAAAATCAGGCGTTCCGGCAAAAATAACTTTCACTATCGATTCCTTTAAACTTTAAACGGCTAACAAACACCCACAATGGAAGTCTGCTTGAAAACACAGAGCAGCAGGGTTAATCACATCGCCTGACGTTTTTGTTTTTCTAATTTTTTTCGAATACGCTCACGTTTTAATTTAGAAAGGTAATCAACAAACAATTTGCCTTGTAAATGATCAATTTCATGCTGCAGACAAACCGCCAGTAAACCATCTGCCTCCAGAGTTTTTTCATGACCTTTTCTATCCAGATAGCTAACCGTCACTTCATTCGCTCGTTCCACTTCAGCATAGGTATCAGGTACTGAAAGACAACCTTCTTCCATTTTCTCTTTGCCGGAATCAGAAATAATTTCAGGATTAATAAGGCAATATGGATTTTTTTTATCTTCCGAGATATCGATGACTATAATCTGTTCATGCACATTGATCTGAGTTGCCGCCAAACCGATTCCGGGTGCGGCATACATTGTTTCCAGCATATCATCAAGCAAACGCTGATGCCTGTCAGTCACCTTTTCAACGGGTTTTGCTCTGGTGCGTAAACGCTCATCCGGGAAGCGAAGTATATTCAATAAAGCCATATTTTATCTAACTCTTATTTTTCACTACTTGATCAATTCAAGGCCTAACACAGCACCAGACATCGCTTAGTGCTGAAAGACACATTCTGTTTTTGTTATTCATAAATCTGTACCAACAAACACTGGCCAACAACTTAAAATCACGATTTTATCAAAAAAAGCACTCTTATTGATAGAAAAAGTGTTAACCAGGTTGGTAATTTTTAATAATTTTGTAGTTTTATCTTAGACTCTTTACTAAAATCATCTTAAACAAACGATTTGATTTGCAGCACATTGACTAATTCAGTCTTGCAATTGCAGACTCTACACGTTATCAAAGATGATAATTTCCAGTGAATTCAGGGATTCATATGAAAAACATTAATAAGCTTCTTTCTTTGGCAATATTTGCTCTTTTACTCTCAACTGCATCATTTGTTTTGGCAGAAGAGGTAGCTGTGGAACTTAAGCCAGGCCATCCACAACAATATACCGTAGTCAAAGGAGATACCTTATGGGATATCTCCGGTACCTTCTTAAAAAAACCATGGTACTGGCCAGAAATTTGGCATATCAATCCACAAATTGAGAATCCTCATCTCATCTATCCAGGGGATGTTCTCAAACTGGTCTACATCGATGGTAAACCTTATATTACACGCAGCAAATATGGTAAGCGTACTGTTCGCCTCAGCCCTGAAACCAGAATAGAAGAGCTTGATCGAGCCATTCCAACGATACCACTGGATGTTATTTCACCTTATCTCACAAAAAATCGAATTTTAAATGCACGAGAGTACTCACAACTTCCCTATATTGTCGGCATTAATGATGAACACATGTCAGCAGGTGCAAATAATTCAATTTATGTCATGGGGATCCCTGAAGACAGCAATGATGAGATATACGGTATATACAGACGTGGTAAAGCCTATAAAAACCCTGCCAATAAAAAAGAAGTCCTTGGTTATGAAGCCATTTACCTCGGAGAAGGCACCATGGAACGACAAGGCAGCCCCGCTACAATCTATGTCGAAAAATCAAAAGCTGAAATCCTCAGAAAGCATCGCGTCATCCCTATCAATCGTGACAAAGTGATTGATGCCAGTTTCATGCCAAGAGCTTCTGATTTAAAACGTCCCGCGAGCATTATCGGTGTGCTGACATCAGGCATGCAGCCAGGTGTCAATATGGTTGGTGCCATGGATGTGGTTATTATCGATGCAGGATTAAAAGACGGCATTGAAAAAGGGGATGTCTTAAACATTTATAAAAAAGGTCTGCTGGTAAAAGATCCGATACGTGCCAATAAAAAAGTTAAGTTACCGAATGAAATTAACGGCAATTTAATGGTCTTCCGCCTTTTTAATCGCTTAAGTTATGCCATTGTAATGGATGCTCAGTCAACACTTCGTGTTGGCGATGTAGTACAATCCCCATTTCTCAACGAATAAGCCTTTTATAAGCGGAATACTTTTAGTTATAAAAAAGCATTCCGCCTTATCCAAATCAGGGATCAATCATGGATGATTTATCTTATTGGCTGGCGTTACACAAAGCGCCTGGCATAGGCCCCGCCACCTTTAGTCAGCTCTTTGAGCATTTCCAGAAACCAGAAACACTATTTAACTCCCCAGAAGCACTTAACACGCTCAATTTAGCTCCAGCCCGAAGGCTTGCTGTTCAAAAAGCAATACAGGAGCCTGACTGGAGTATGGTTGAACAGGAGTTAGAGTGGTCCGAAGCACCTGAAAATCATATCCTGCTATTAACACAAACTGAATACCCGGAATTATTAAAACAAATTCATGCACCACCACCTCTATTGTTTGTTAAAGGACAACTCAGTGTGCTGAGCGATATTCAATTAGCGATGGTTGGCAGTCGTAATCCCAGTGTTGATGGTCATGAAACAGCATGGCAATTTGCTCATCATCTTGCTCAAAGTGGTATGGTTATCACCAGCGGTATGGCATTGGGCATTGATGCTCAAAGTCATTACGGTGCACTGGAAGCAAAAGGAAAAAGTATTGCTGTTGCCGGTACGGGTCTGGATCGTATCTACCCGGCCCGGCATAAAAAACTGGCCTGGCAATTAGTTGAGCAAGGCGCCATCATTTCTGAATACGCCCTTGGTACCGGGCCGATGAAACACAACTTCCCACAACGTAACCGTATTATCAGCGGCTTGAGTGTCGGCACCCTGGTTGTTGAGGCAGCCTTAAAAAGCGGTTCTCTGATTACGGCACAAACTGCATTGGAACAAGCGAGAGAAGTCTTTGCCATACCAGGCTCGATTTATAATCCACTGACAAGGGGCTGCCATCAGTTAATTAAATCCGGTGCCAAACTGATTGAAAACGCTGACGATATTTTAGAAGAACTGTCAAATTTAATGTTCGCATCACAATTGGGTTCAATGAATAACCAGAGCACTACACCCTCACCTGATACGGTTCAAAATAGTCATTCACTCTTACCAAAAATTCAACAGCAAATTTTAAAACAGATTGGCTTTAATCCCGTTTCCATTGACACCATCATTAATCGCTCTGGTCTGAGCAACGCTGAAATCAATGCCAATCTTGTTTTACTGGAAGTCGATGATTATATTCAGTCTCATTCAGGAGGACTCGTATCACTCAAAACCACCTAACAGCTTTCTTCTTTATTGTAAATGATTTAAAATAAAAAATTGATTAATTAGACGTTGGTTGATATTCATATGAACACAGAAGTACTTGATATCCTAATGTACCTTTTTGAAACGTACCTGGATAATGAGGAATCAGAGATTCCCAGCGAAGAAAGCATCCGAAATGAATTAGATAAAATCGGCTTTCAAGAGACTAAGGTGACCAAGGCTTTTGACTGGCTGGATGATTTATCTGTATTAAAAGATGATTTTGCCTATAAAGATGAATTAGAAAGCCATAGTATCCGCCTTTTCAGCCCCTTTGAAATGGATAAACTTGATAAAGATGCGCGTGGCATTTTGCTACACATGTTTGAACTTGGCGTTATTTCACCCGGCCAGCGAGAGCTTATAATTGACAAGGCGCTGGCTCTTGATATTGCTCACATTGATCAGGAGCAAATGAAGTGGGTTGTGTTAATGGTATTATTCAATTTACCTGATGCTGTGGGAGCATTTACCTGGGTACAGGATCTTCTCTATGAAGATACTCCTACTGTTCATTAAGCACCTGCATATTGAACCACTTACCTGCTATCAAATAGACAATTGAACACACCTGACTGGAAAATCCGCCATGCCGCTCATATTCTGCAACAGGGCGGTGTGATTGCTTATCCTACTGAAGCCGTATTTGGCCTTGGCTGTTTACCTGATAAGTTAGACAGTATTAAACGATTATTACAAATCAAGCAGCGTCCAATAGAAAAAGGACTGATTCTTCTTGCCTCTGAACTGGAACAATTAATCCCCTATCTCACTGAACTTAAACCTGATATATTACACAAAATCCAATCCAGCTGGCCCGGTCCCACCACCTGGGTATTACCCGCAACAACACAAACATCAACTTTAATCAAAGGGCAATTTGATACCGTTGCTGTGCGTATCAGTGCTCATACCATCGTCAGAGAGTTATGCCAGCAGTGTGAGTCACCTATTATTTCAACCAGTGCCAATATCACTGGTCATTCCATGAGTTATAGTGCCTCTGATGTCCACTTACAGTTTCAAAACCAGCTGGACTATATTTTAGACGGGCCTTTAGGTGATAGTGATAAACCCAGTATGATAATAAATGCACTGACCGATCAAATTATTCGTGCTTAACCGGTGCTAGTAAACTGAAAGCAGCTATTTTGTGATAAATTTGTTTTGTGACAAAGTAAATAGCCTATTTATCAGTCATAAAAAAACCCCGACCTACAATCAAGTAAGTCAGGGCTCTTCTATATAAGCAAATAGATACGAGTATGAATTTAGACTCGATGTAAAAAGATTACATCATACCGCCCATTCCACCCATGCCGCCGCCCATATCAGGCATAGCTGCAGCGCCGCCTTCCTGAGGCTTTTCACTGACCATTGCTTCAGTCGTCAGCATCAGACCGGAAACAGAAGCCGCGTGCTGTAATGCAGAGCGAGTGACTTTAGCTGGGTCCATAATACCCATTTCAATCATGTCGCCATACACGCTGGTTGCCGCATTGTAACCATAGTTACCTTCGCCGCCTTTAACGTTGTTTACGACCACTGAAGCTTCATCACCCGCATTGATAGAAATCTGACGCATAGGCTCTTCCATTGCACGTTTGGCAATATCAACACCAACGCTCTGGTCATGGTTGATTGTATCAACTTCACCAATTGCCTGTAGCGCACGAATCAGTGCCACACCACCGCCGGGGACCACACCTTCTTCGACTGCCGCACGAGTGGCATGCAGTGCATCTTCAACACGCGCTTTCTTTTCTTTCATTTCAACTTCAGTCGCTGCACCGACTTTAATCACCGCAACACCGCCTGCTAATTTAGCAACACGTTCCTGAAGTTTTTCACGATCGTAATCTGAAGAGGTTTCTTCCAGTTGACGACGGATCTGCTCAACACGTGAGCTGATATCAGCTTCCTGGCCCGCACCATCAATGATGGTGGTATTTTCTTTGCTTACCTGAACGCGCTTGGCTGTACCCAGATCATCCAGAGTAACGGCTTCAAGACTTAAACCCACTTCTTCAGAAATCACCGTAGCACCCGTCAGAATAGCAAGATCCTGCAGCATGGCTTTACGACGATCACCAAAACCAGGGGCTTTAACCGCAGTGACTTTAACCACGCCACGCATGTTATTCACCACTAGAGTGGCCAGCGCTTCACCTTCAATATCTTCTGCAACAATAAATAAAGGCTTGCCTGATTTAGCAACAGCTTCCAGTACTGGAAGCAGATCGCGGATATTGGATACTTTTTTATCGTGTAATAAAATATAGGGGCTTTCCAGATCAGCAGTCATGCTGTCCTGATTGTTCACGAAGTAAGGTGATAAGTAACCACGGTCAAACTGCATACCTTCAACAACGTCTAATTCGTTGTGCAGTGCAGTACCTTCTTCAACGGTAATCACACCTTCTTTACCCACTTTTTCCATTGATTCGGCAATGATATTACCAATACTTTCATCAGAGTTAGCAGAGATTGAACCCACCTGACCGATAGCAGCTGAATCTTCACATGGCTTAGCCATGGCTTCAATTTGTTCTACGGCAGCGTTAACCGCTTTGTCGATACCGCGTTTCAAATCCATTGGATTCATACCGGCAGCAACGGCTTTTAAGCCTTCATTTAAGATTGATTGTGCTAATACAGTCGCAGTAGTAGTACCGTCACCCGCCACATCAGAGGTCTGAGATGATACTTCTTTGACCATCTGAGCGCCCATGTTTTCGAATTTATTTTCCAGTTCAATTTCTTTTGCCACTGAAACACCATCTTTAGTGATGGTTGGCGCACCGAATGCTTTGTCTAAAACAACATTACGACCTTTAGGACCTAATGTGACTTTAACTGCATTAGCCAGAGTATTGACTCCGGCAACCATTAGATGACGAGCGTCATCTCCAAACATTACATCTTTAGCTGGCATGTTTTATACCTCGATAATTTATTTCTTTAAATGGGATAGTTATGTGTGTTTTCGGTACTTATATTCAGTACATGTTCAACACTTATTCAACAATGGCTAATACGTCATCTTCACGCATTATAAGCAGTGTTTCATTACCAACTTTAACTTCACTTCCGGAGAATTTACCGAAAATCACTTTATCACCACTTTTTATTTCCATGGCTATTAAATCACCGTTATTAGCAGCACGGCCATTACCAACAGCAACCACCTCACCTTCAGAGGGCTTTTCAGTTGCAGAATCAGGGATATAAATACCACCAGCAGTTTTTGTTTCTTCTTCAAGACGACGCACTACGATGCGATCACCTAATGGGCGAATGTTCACGTTAAATTTTCTCCGTCAGATGTTTTAGCACTCTCATCATAAGAGTGCTAATCAATACTGTTAAAAAAACCGGATTAATAAATTTTAAATTAACGATATTCATTATTGACTGTCGATAATTTAAAAGTTATCCGGGATTATGTTATTGATTGTTTAATTTGGGACAGGGTATTTTTTTTCAAGTATAAACTGATAAAAAAATACCTTTATTTTGAAACGAGTCAAAAAGCAGTCCATTTTACTTATTTGCAGCATCCTTACCGGCATCATCAGTGCTCTCTACTGTGCCTTCAATAATATGCTGATGTTGAAGTTTTTCTTTATTTCTTTCGTGCTGCTGTTCAGGTGTTAAATTTTCATACTCTCCCTCAAAAAAATCACCGCCTGAAAAGCCGCTATTGGCATTGGAAAAGCGATTTTTCAGAACAGCACTGCCAATTAACAAAGAGGCCAATGCTCTTCTAAAAGGAGGGATAAGTAACAAAAATCCCACTGCATCAGTAAAGAAGCCCGGTATCAGCAAGCAAAGTGCAGCAAACAACAACATAATTCCTTCAAACATTTCCATCGCAGGCGGTATGCCCTGAGCCATCGATTTTTGTGCCTTTTGTAACGTTGAAAAGCCCTGAATACGAATTAAAGTGACACCTAACACCGCAGTAAATACCACAGCAATTACTGTTGGGATAGCCCCGATAGCACTACCTACTTCAATTAAAAAATAGATTTCTATTAAAGGCACACCGATAAAAATAAGAAGGAACAAGGGTAATATTGGCATAATAATCTCGATTGCTTATAAATAATGTCTTTTATTATGAGAAAAAATGAATTTTTTAATTCCGCACAGGTCTGACAATTTAGAGATAAAGTTGTTCATGAACAAGTTGCTAATCACCTGTTCATCACTTAAAATTTCAGGAATTTAATTATTCTCTTTTATGTCCCACATTAAACGATACCTCTGAACAAAGTTTTGCACTCATAGAACTGCTGAGCCGTTAAAAAAATTCAGTCCATGAGTAAAGCGCATTATATTCAGAATGTATCCTTATTATTAATGGGGTAAGGAATCACATTTTTCAAATGAAGAAAAACATTACCGAACAATCTTGCTACCAATTAGTCTTTTGCACCTGCCCTGATGAGGATGTTGCAATCAATATCGCTGAAAATATTGTAGCCCAAAAACTGGCTGCCTGTGTCAATGTATTACCGGCTGTTTACTCTGTCTATCACTGGCAGGATAACGTTGAATCCGCTAAAGAAAATATGATCCTTATCAAAACAACAAAGGAAAAATATGTGTCTTTAGAACAGGTTATCACCTCTTTGCACCCTTATGAAGTGCCGGAAATAATCGCTATAGACATTACTAGTGGTTTACCAGACTATCTAAAATGGATAGATAGTAGTATAAACTGAGCACAGGACTGACGCCTGAAAGCAAAAAACTGTATTTCAGGTCTTAACCAATAACAAATCATAAATTATAATGGTCTAAAATAATGCTAAAGCGATCGATATTATTCTTATCTCTTTTTTTACTTTCAAGCTACACCTTTGCTGAGCAGGACTTTCTCCCTCCAGAGCAGGCATTTTCAATACAGCCCAGTAAAGTAGTCACCTCTGCTGACGGTAATCGAGTGATTGTATCCTGGAAAGTGGCTGATGGTTATTATGTTTACCGCGACAAAGTCACCTTTTCTTCCGACGATGACAGTTTAAGCCTGGGTGAGGTTGAATTATCACCCAGTGAAACGAAAGACGATCCCTATTTTGGTAAAATTGAAGTTTTCAAAAAAGAATTCAGCGCAAGCATCCCTTTTACATCGGATAAAAAAGAAGGTGAATTACTCTTTATCACGGCAAAATCACAGGGCTGTGCTTCTGGCGGTATTTGTTACCCGCCATTAAAACAACCGGTTTCATTTGCCCAGATAAAAAGTCAGGCAACTACTCCCACCGTTTCATCAACACCAGACAGCTCTATTAGCGCATTAAGCAATCTTGGAAATGATCTTGAAGCCCAGGATGATATTTTAGATATCGAAGAGGCCTTTAAGTTTTCACTCTCTGCTGATGAGAATAATCAGCTCTCAGCAATATGGTCTATAGCAGACAAACATTATCTCTATAAAAATAAATTTAAATTTGAGTTAATCGAAGGCAGTGGTTTTTCTATTCAGCAACCAGCAATGCCCGCTGGTAAAGCAAAAAGTGATGAGTATTTAGGTGATTATGAAGCCTATTACGGTGATTTAAAGATTGACATCCCTATCACGGGTTCTGGTGACAAGACAAAACCCATGGCGGTAAAAGTCACCTATCAGGGCTGCTCTGAATCGGGTATCTGTTATCCTAAAGTGACTAAAAATATTGAATTAGATATATCAAAAATAGCAGGTAATATCACTAACAACACTGCTGACAATACAATGGTCAACACTCAGGCTGTCGTCAATTCATCCACGTCAGAAAATATAGCTCCTGTACAATCCGAGCAGGATGCTCTGGCAGGTCTTTTGAGTTCTGAAAATACACTGTTTGCCTTACTGACATTCTTCTTAATCGGGCTTGGACTGGCGTTTACTCCCTGTGTATTTCCGATGATCCCTATTCTCTCAGGCATTATTGCCGGTCAGGGAAGCAAAGCCAGCAGTAGTGCTTTCGTTATGTCTGTGGTTTATGTGTTATCCATGGCCGTTGTTTATACTTTAGTCGGTGTGGTTGCAGGACTGTCCGGTAACAATATTCAGATTATTTTCCAGAATCCATGGGTTTTAGGCAGTTTTTCACTGATTTTTGTGTTACTTGCCTTATCAATGTTCGGCTTTTATGAGCTTCAGCTACCCTCATCACTGCAATCAAAAATCTCTGAACTAAGCAATAAACAAGAAGGCGGCACATTAATCGGTGTTGCCATTATGGGTGTTTTATCAGCGCTGATTGTTGGTCCCTGCATGGCACCACCATTGATGGGTATCTTATTATTTATTAGCCAGACAGGCGATCCGCTGCTTGGCGGCAGTGCTCTATTTGTCATGAGTCTGGGAATGGGCATTCCATTAATCGTCATTGGTACTTCTGCCGGCAAACTGATGCCAAGAGCCGGTATCTGGATGGATGCAGTCAAAGCAGTCTTTGGTGTGGCTATGCTGGGGGTTGCAATATGGATGCTGGAAAGAGTATTGGATGAAGTCATTATCATGTGGTTATGGGCACTGCTTATTTTTGTTTCCGGTGTTTATATGGGCGCATTAACACCTATTCATGAAAACACCACCGGCTGGTCACGTCTCTGGAAAGCACTGGGACTGCTCTTCATGCTTTACGCCAGTTTACTGATTATTGGCGCATCTTCGGGCAACGTTGATTACATGCAGCCACTCAAAGGCCATGCTGTGTCCGCATCCTCAGCTAATGCCGCACCACAGCATGTCGCCTTTGAAAAGATTAAATCCGCAGCAGATTTAAAGCAAAAATTAACTCTGGCCAAACAGCAAAATAAGCTTGTTATGCTCGATTTTTATGCGGACTGGTGTACTTATTGTAAGACCATGGAAAATACCACATTCAAATCAGCCAAAGTGCTTTCTTCTTTAGAGAATTTTATTGTGTTACAAGCTGACGTCACGGCAATGGATGATAAAGATGAGGAATTGTTAAAGGCATACCAAATCCCAGCCCCTCCGGCAATCTTATTTTTTGCCCCTGAGTCTGGTGCCTCTCATGCTACAGAGAAACGTAACTTCCGGGTGGTTGGTTATAAAAATGGTGATGATTTTGCACAACACGTTAACTCATTCTCTGCTGCAGTAAACTAACTGCTGGCAAGTGATCAACAATTATTAAGTAAAACAATTAACTATGAAAACCAGTATTATTGTTCTTATTACAGTTGCCATCTTATTGTTCGCTTTTGATTATATACTTAAATCAGTCAATGACGACGAGCCTGAAGTTATCAGCAAGTCTCATTCTCTTAAACGGCAGGACTTCTCATTACCTGATCTGAGTGGTCAGCAGCAGCAATTTTCGCAATGGAATAATAAAGTCGTTCTGCTCAATTTCTGGGCAACCTGGTGTCCTCCCTGTCGCAGAGAAATGCCTGACTTCATAGAGGTGTATAAACAATACAAGGATAAAGACTTTGTTATTATTGGAGTAGGTGTCGATGATCAGACCAGAATTGCACAATTTGTGAAAACACTGGGGGTCAACTACCCCATTTTAGTCGGTGGCCAAACGGCAATGCAGGTTTCTTATCAATACTGTAATGTCAGTGGTGCACTACCCTATAGTATTCTTATTGATAAGCACGGCATCATTCGTTATCGAGCAGGCGGCCTGATTTCAAAACAAAAGTTAATTAATCAAATTGAGCCATTACTTTAGGCGTTTAGCTAAGGAGCCGGGGCAAATAGGCAGCTCATTAGAAAACATCTTTATTTCTTATATTTGCTTAGATTGTGCGGGTATTTGCTGTTAATTGTAAATTTATTAACAATTAATCTAATATTTCTGGACAAAATCAGCTATCTATTGCAAAATAATCGCTATAATTACATTTTTCGCTCAATCGATGCTGTTCGCATCTTTTTTTAGTATTTTATATCTTTTTTATATACCGTTATCATAATAACAACAAATAACTGATTTCTTTAAATTATTCAGGAACCAGTATCAGATATATTGAAATTAAGTTGAGCGTTTAATTGGAGCATCGTATTTAACATGTTAAAAATATTGGTTCTTAATGGTCCAAACCTTAATTTATTAGGGGTTCGAGAGCCTACTCTCTATGGTCATGAAACATTAGATACCATCAACAAAAATCTTGTTGCACAGGCAAAAGATGCTGGTCATGAACTGGAATGTTTTCAAAGTAATGCTGAGTATCAACTCATTGAACGTATTCATCAGGCTTACCAGAAAAAAATAGATTTTATTATTTTTAACCCGGCTGCTTTTACCCACACCAGTGTTGCTCTAAGAGATGCTTTATTAGGTGTTAACATTCCATTTGTTGAATTACATTTATCAAATGTATACAAACGAGAAGACTTTCGTCATAAGTCTTTTTTCTCTGATATTGCAATAGGGGTGATTAGCGGTCTCGGAGCACAGGGTTATGAACTGGCATTACAGTACACTTTTGCTCATTTTAATAGATAATATTTATACACTTTCAGGGGTAAGATAATAATACCGCACTAAAATTATTACTTTCTTCTTAATAACTTAATACGTTAAACCAAGGTTTAAATTATGGATATCCGTAAAATAAAAAAACTCATCGAACTGCTGGATGAATCCGGTGTTGCAGAAATTGAAATCCATGAGGGCGAAGAGTCTGTGCGAATTTCACGCAATAGCCCGACTCCTGCAGTCATGCAAATGCCGCAGGAAGCTTATGCCGTACCTCCTGCACCAGCCCCTGCACCTGTTGCCGCTGCACCCGTTGAAGCAGCTGCCCCTGCTGCTGCAGAAGCAATAAGCGGTCATGAAGTCAAATCCCCCATGGTAGGCACCTACTACAGCGCGCCATCACCTGGAGCACCTGCATTTGTCGAAATCGGAAAGAAAGTGACTAAGGGTGATACGATATGTATTATTGAAGCAATGAAGCTGCTCAACCAGATTGAAGCCGACGTCAGTGGCACCGTGAAAGCGATTTGTGTCGAAAATGGCGAACCGCTTGAATATGGCCAGACCATTTGTATTATCGAATAAAGTACTTGTGAATTTCCCCTTGTACTTATTAATAAACACCATTTACACCATGGAATACTCTGATGTTTGAGAAGATAGTAATTGCCAATCGTGGAGAAATTGCACTGCGTATACAGCGTGCCTGTCGCGAATTAGGTATTAAGACCGTTGCGGTTCATTCAGATGCAGACAAAAACCTCAAGCATGTACTGCTGGCAGATGAATCAGTTTGTATTGGACCTCCCCCTTCAGTTGACAGTTATTTAAATATCCCTGCCTTGATCAGTGCGGCTGAAGTCACTGATTCTCAGGCGATTCATCCGGGCTACGGTTTTCTTTCTGAAAATGCTGACTTCGCTGAACGAGTTGAAGAAAGCGGCTTTGTTTTTATCGGCCCTCGTCCAGATTCGATACGCACTATGGGCGATAAGGTTCAAGCCATTAACGCCATGCTTAAAGCAGGCGTGCCCACCGTACCCGGATCAAATGGTGCTTTAGGCGACGATCCTGATGAAAATATTCGTATCGGGCAAGAAATTGGTTATCCGGTTATCATTAAGGCTTCTGGCGGTGGCGGCGGCAGGGGTATGCGTGTTGTCCGCTCCGAAGCCAGTTTACTTAATGCCATATCACTGACCAAAACTGAAGCCGGTGCAACCTTTGGTAATGATGAAGTGTATATGGAAAAATTCCTTGAAACACCTCGTCATGTTGAAATTCAGGTCATTGCTGATGAGCATGGTAATGCGGTTCATCTGGGTGAACGTGACTGCTCGATGCAGCGACGCCATCAAAAGGTGGTTGAAGAAGCACCGGCACCAGGCATTACGGATGAAGTTCGAAATAGAATTGGCGAACGTTGTGCCGAGGCCTGTCGTCAGATTGGTTATCGTGGTGCCGGCACCTTTGAGTTTTTATATGAAAATGGCGAATTTTATTTTATTGAAATGAATACCCGTCTTCAGGTAGAGCATCCTGTCACTGAATTTATTACCGGAGTCGATCTGGTTCGTGAACAATTACGTGTCGCTTCAGGCCTGCCACTGAGTTTTTCTCAAAGTGATATAAAAATCAAAGGGCATGCCATTGAATGTCGTATTAATGCTGAAGACTCAAAAACCTTTATGCCCAGCCCCGGCCGTATTGAAACGTATCATGCACCAGGAGGCCCAGGGGTCAGAGTCGACTCTCATATCTATAGCGGTTATACCGTTCCGCCTTATTATGACTCAATGATTGGCAAATTAATTACCTATGGCAATACTCGTGATATTGCTATCGCCCGTATGAATACCGCTCTGAGTGAAATGGTGGTAGAGGGTATTAATACCAATATTCCTCTACAGCAAGATATTTTGTCGGACAGTGCATTTAAAGCCGGCGGTACAAATATTCATTATCTAGAGAAAAAACTAGGCCTTTAAGTAACATTATTATGGCCTGGCTGCAACTTACTCTCGAAGCGACTCATAGTAATAGCGAGCAATTGTCTGACCTTCTCAGTCAGGCAGGCGCTGCCGCTGTTACCATGCAGGATGCACTTGATGATCCCATTTTTGAACCGCCACCGTGCAGCACTCCTCTATGGAAGGAACTCCTGCTGACTGGTTTATTTGAAGCCGATGTTCAGATTGATTCGGTATTGAAATTTATTAAAACATACTACGGTGAACTCCCCTCTTATACGCTTAATCCATTAGAAGATAAGGACTGGGTTCGCGCCTGGATGGATGACTTCAAACCCATGCAGTTTGGTCAAAGGGTATGGATTTGCCCCAGCTGGCATACTCCCCCTGATTCCGATGCGGTTAATATTATGCTTGATCCCGGTTTAGCCTTTGGTACGGGAACACACCCAACAACGTCTTTATGTTTACAATGGCTGGATAAATATTTTGATGCTCCCATTGAAGTCATTGATTATGGCTGCGGTTCAGGTATTTTAGGCATTGCAGCCAACCTGCTCGGCGCGACTAAAGTCTATGCCGTTGATCTGGATCCACAGGCACTTATGGCAACACAGGCCAATGCTGAGAAGAATAATGTCAGTGAAAGGCTGGAAACTTTTTCAGTACCAGGCTTTAAACAACAATTTCCCACACTTCAGTGCCCCTTGCTCATAGCCAACATACTGGCTGCCCCATTAGTTGAATTAGCAGAAATGCTGGCATCTCATGTCAGCCCTGATGGCAAGATAGTTTTATCAGGAATTTTAGTTGAACAGGCTGAAAAAGTATCTACAACCTATCAAAAATGGTTTAAAATTAATGAAATTACACAGGAAGATGACTGGATCCGTATCACAGGTACAAAGCTAAACACATAGAGCTCTTATTAAACATATACTTAGACCGTTATTATTGGCAATTATAACGGTAAGAAAATTGGTAAATATGTGATTTAATACAGATTATGTCACCTAAAAATGTTAAAATGGAAAAATAACAACTATAGTTTATCTGATATATCCAATATAGTTGAGCCAAGGAAAATTTTCACCCCATGTATACCCATTGTCCAAACTGTAATACACATTTTGAAATTACACAGGAAGATCTTGATATTGCCCATGGTAAAGTGCGTTGTGGTCAGTGTGATCATATTTTTAACGCCCTTGAAAACCTCTACAATAAGAATACATCCCAGTTAACCACTGAGCACTCTGAAATAACTCAGGACACAGCATTAACAAGCGAGTCATCAAGCAGCAATCAACCTGAAACCAGGGAATTCTCTCCACCTAACACAGACATTAAAGAAAAAATGGAGCGGATTGTTGCTTCCTTATCTGCAGCAACAGAAGAATTAAAAAATGCACGTAAAGCCTCATCATTTCAAAAGCCCGCAGTTGAAAAAACATTTGAACCGATAGAAACACCACAAGCTGATGAGACAGCAAAAACAGACAAATCATTACTTGATGAGGAGATACTGCTGCAAGCAGAAGACACACTGCTTGCAGATGAGTTACAGCAAATTGAAGATAGCTTAACGATTGATAAAGTACCATATGCCGAAGATGCTGTAAAAACTGATGAGACAACACAGACTGAAGATACCTTTGAAATTGATGAAACGGCACCGACTGAAGATGTATTAGAAATTGATGAAACAGCAGCAGCTGTTGATGATAACCTGGATATCAATGAAACAACCGCGATTGAAGATGAACTTGAAATTGTTAACTTTAGTGAAGATGAGTTGACTCCAACCAGCTCACCTTCATTGACTGACTTTAGCGCACATCAAGTTGATCAGAATGATATTGATATCTTTAATAGTCTCATGGATAATTCCGAGAAAAATGCACCTGATAATGATCTACATGATGAACTAGACGATATAAATAAGACGCTTTCAGATGTCAGTAATTCATTAGATGATGAATTTTCCAGCCTGGATGATGAATTCGATCAGCTGGACAATGACGATGATCTTTTAGCCGAATTAGAACAACTTGAAAGCGATTTTCTAGACAATACACAAACGTCTGTAAAGGACGATACTCACACAGAGAGTGTTTCACTGGCAGATGATATTTCTCTTGAGAATAAATCCAGTGCAGAAAGTAGTACACAAGATTCTGAAAATGAACCCTCTCAAGCAGTCCCTGTTCAAGATGAAGTTGTGCCCTCTTTTCTTACTCAAACTGATTCTGCCAGCAGTAGTCCCGCAGCTATCCTCGGCTGGTTAGCATCAACAGTTGTCTTGTTGTTGTTACTTGCATCCCAGTACTTGCACTTTAACAGTATACAATTATCCCAGGATCCAGAGATAAGACCATTACTTGAGTCATTATGTCCTCTGACGAACTGCTCTTTACCACTGATAAGCACTCCCAGAAAAGTGGTCACTGTCACTCATGATGTTCGCACCCACCCAACAGTCAATAATGCCCTTGAGATTCAGCTCACATTTAAAAATAAAGCAAGCTATACTCAAAGTTATCCTGTATTAGAAATCACTTTTTCAAATCCAGTTGGTGAAATCATTGCGCGTAGAAAATTTTTGCCCAATGAGTACATGAAAAATAACAGCACTTACACATCAGGACTAAAAAGTAATCAAAGTCAGGAAATAAATCTCGATATTGTCGATCCTGATCCCGGTTCATTATTAAGTTTTCAATTTAACTACCTATAATTATTCAGTCTGATACCAGTACTGATAAAAATAACATCACTATGAATATTGGCTCCTGGAAATTCCAATCCCCGAATCATTCAGGCATTACCACACAATCAGCAACACCGCCCATTTTTTTAGCGCCGATGGCGGGTATCACTGACCGCCCATTTCGACAATTATGTCGTCAACTAGGCGCTGCTATGGCTTTTTCTGAAATGGTCACATCCAAACCTGAATTACTGAACTCACTAAAGACACGTACCCGACTTAATCATGAAGGTGAAGATAGCCCCATAGCGGTACAAATTCTTGGTACTGAAGCCAAACAAATGGCTCGTGCCGCACAATTTAATGCACAGCATGGTGCAGACATTATCGATATTAATATGGGCTGTCCCGCTAAAAAAGTCTGTAATGTTGCTGCGGGTTCGGCTTTATTAAAAAATGAATTACTGGTGGGCAAAATATAGTGGACCCCGAAAACTGGACAATAGGTTAAGATATAAGAGCTAACCTAATGGGGAACCTAAAAATGAGTAGAAAGAGAAAATC
>JAHXHI010000363.1 GCA_025656775.1 gamma proteobacterium symbiont of Bathyaustriella thionipta | reverse complement strand
AAATCAGTTGTTTAGTCACTTTTGATTATAACAAATTACGTCAGGTCTTGCATTTTATCCGGCCATTTATTTCAGTTTTTCTTCCTGTTTTTATAATAATATCAATTGCTTGGAATAAACGGATGGACACTAATTAATGAATAACCAATCAAAAATAGCAGCGTTAAATCAAAATGCTGTTTCACTCTATCAATACATCCCTGATGGTGTCATACATATTAATGCACAAAAAATAATTATCGCTGTTAATCCTGCCGCCGAAAAAATACTCAAATGGAAACAGAGTGATATTGCAGGACGCAATGTCCATGACACACTTTGTGCAGTCGATGGTCGATACCGCCATGAAAATGAATCTTGTCCCTTTGAATATTGGCTTAATCAAAAGGAAGACCGGGCACTGACTCAGGAAACTTCAACAGAATTTATCTGGGTAGATAGTGAGGGTTCTTATTTGCAAATTGATGCCCGAATCATCACCCCTGACGGTAATAATGAACTGATTATTATCTTTCGTGACTGCTCAGAATCAGGCTATAGTGACAGTGAAATAAAACGTTTATCCCTCTTTGCGGAGCTCAATCCAGCACCCATTTTACAGCTCGATGAAGAAGTGATGATTCATTATGCCAATCCGGCAATGACCAATCTTATGGTTGAATGCGGCTTCAATGAAACGGGACGGCCGCAAATTCTACCTGAAAACATTGAACAATTACTACATCGCTGCATTTTGAATAATGAAACCATTGAAGGTTTTGAAAGCGGTTTTGACAGCAAGTGGTATTTATGGAATTTTCACCCTATGAAAGAACATGGACTTGAACTCGTTCAAGTCTACGGGGTTGATATTTCAGAGCGAAAAAAATATGAGCAAGAGCTGACAAAATTAAAAGAGCTGGCGGAAGCGCATAATGAACAGAAAAGCAGCTTTGTTGCTAACATGAGTCATGAGTTAAGAACACCCATGGGCGGTATTATTGGTCTAAGTGGTCTATTACTGGATACTCACTTAAATCATGAACAAAAAGATTTTGCTCATAAGATTCAATCATCTGCCCACTCTTTATTACATATTATTAATGATATTCTTGATATATCAAAAATTGAATCTGGAAAACTCGACATTGATCCAACCCAGTTCAACCTCTATAACCTGATTGTTGAAACCATTGAGATCGTTGAATTAAAAGCTCAGGAAAAGAAAATTGAGCTTGACTATCGCCTGGATGAAAAAATACCAGAATATGTTGTTGGCGATGCCATTCGCATCAGACAAATTTTAATTAATTTTATCAGCAATGCCATTAAATTTACTTCAAAAGGGCATGTACTGATTAACATTATCTGCCATGATATTTCAACTTCATCCGTTGATTTTAGCCTACAGGTAGAAGACACCGGTATCGGTATCGCCCCTTCAAAGATTGACTATGTATTCGGAAAATTTAACCAGGCTGATATTTCAACCACCAGACAATTTGGAGGAACCGGTTTAGGCCTGTCAATTAGTAAAGAGCTGACTGAATTAATGGGTGGTAAAATCGGCCTGGAAAGTGAACTTGATAAAGGCTCTGTTTTTTGGTCAAGATTGAATTTACCTATTGGCTCCCACCAGGCTGATGTTGAGATTGAAAAGAATAAACTCACAATACCTGATAATGTAGCAATTTTATTGATTGGAAGTCTACCATTAGAAACCAGGCTGTTAATTGAGCTATTCAATACCTGGGGGATTCAAGCAAAGCATTTTAATACCATTCATTCAGCAGAAAATTATCTTCTTGAACAAAAGTCTGAGCCACGATTATTGGTTTTCAGTGGCAATATCAATGATATTCCTGTTAAACATTTACTCGCCAAACCAGATATTAACGCTCCGAATCAACTTAAGTCTATTATTATTAATCATAAAAATGAGACCGGACTCAAAGAACGATATCAGTCTCTTGGCCTTAATGGCTATATTAAAAAACATTATAACCCTGAAACATTTAAACAATTTATAGTGAAGGTACTTAATTCTGATGCTTTTATTACCGGACTTGATTTTCAGGATGATAACGATAAAACCACAGAGACTGCCATTAAGCTTCATGTTCTACTGGCTGAAGATAATTTAGTCAATCAAATGGTTGCAAAAACACTGCTGAAAAAAGCAGGCTGCTCGGTTGATGTGGTAAAAAATGGTGCACTTGCAGTAGAGTCATGGCAGAATAACGTTTACGATGTCATTTTTATGGACTGTCAAATGCCGGTTATGGACGGTTATGAAGCAACCATTAAAATACGAGAACAGGAACAAATCGGCCATAAACACGCCATTCCTATTGTTGCTCTTACCGCCAATGCAATGGATGGCGAGCAACAAAATTGTTATGATGCAGGTATGGATAAATATCTCACTAAACCAATAAATATCGCTCATCTATATCAACTGTTGAATGAAATAGCGCTAAGAAAAAATTAATAATTTTTCACCTTTATGCAGCTAAAAGCAACGACAAAAAAACCCAAAGCGTCCCTTTTAAAAATCAGCAGGCGTTTATCCGTACGAATGCGAGTAGTTAGCTCACCACCACCGTTTTAATATTGACAAATTCCAGGATCCCAAACTCACCAATCTCCCGACCATAACCGGATTTTTTAATACCGCCAAAAGGTAATCTGGGATCACTTTTAACAAAACCATTAA
Organism: gamma proteobacterium symbiont of Bathyaustriella thionipta; assembly: GCA_025656775.1. Taxonomy (GTDB): domain Bacteria; phylum Pseudomonadota; class Gammaproteobacteria; order GRL18; family GRL18; genus GRL18. The sequence continues at coordinate 25,219 of JAHXHI010000363.1, read as the reverse complement.
CCACACATGTGCCGGTCGTAATCATATCTCGGGCTAAACGACGCCCTTTTTCAATATCACGGGTAAAAATTGCCCCTCCCAGGCCAAAGTCACTTTCATTGGCAATATCAATTGCCTCTACCTCATCTTTAGCACTGATAATGGTTGCTACCGGACCAAATAATTCTTCTGAATAAGCAGTCATTCCCCGTTTAACATTAGTCAGTACAGTAGCAGGATACCAGGCACCCGATCCAGCGGGGATCTCACCGCCCAACGCCAGTCTTGCCCCCTGCTCAACACTCTGCAGTACTTGCTGATGTAATTCATCACGCAGCTTCACTTTAGACATCGGACCAAAATTACTGGCCGGATCAAGCGGATCACCCATTTGATAGGTTCGCATTAAATCAAGTACTTTTGCTTCAAATTCTTTTCGCCTGGATTCAACCACAATAAAACGTTTGGCGGCAATACATACTTGTCCGCCATTAAGCATTCTGGAAGCACCACAACTGGCCACTGCCAGATCAATATCAGCATCTTCCAGTATGATATAGGGATCACTGCCACCCAGTTCCAGGACACTTTTTTTCAAATTCTGACCGGCATGAGCAGCCACTTGCTGGCCTGCCCGCTCACTTCCGGTCAATGTCACGGCACGTATTTTAGGATGAGCAATAATATCAGCCGAAGTATGTGAACCGGTCAACAGACTGCGAAATACATTATCAGGAAAGCCCGCTGCTTTAAATAATTGTTCAATGGCAATGGCACAGCCAAAGACATTAGAAGCATGTTTAAGAACAATCGTATTACCTGCCATAACAGTCGGTGCAGCACCTCGAATGACCTGCCAGAAAGGAAAATTCCAGGGCATAATCATATAGATCACCCCCAGAGGCTTGAATGTTACAAAACTTTCGCTATTTTCTGTCTCTATGTTTCGATCGGTAAGATACTGCGTCGTTCGTTCAGCATAATGTTCACAAACCCATGCACATTTTTCGATTTCAGCTTCGCCTTGACTGACAGGTTTACCCATTTCATTTGCCATCAGAATCGCGTACTCTGTTTTACGATCTCTCAGTATTTGTGCCATTTTAAAAAAACATTGGGCACGCTGGGTAAATTCCAGTAGCTGCCATTTTTCAAAGGCCTTATCAACGGCTTCAATTATGGGATGAATAATCTCCATACCCCAATCAGGAAATTCCTGTATATCTATTTCATTAGCAGGGTTTATTGATTTTATAGTGTTTTTCATAATGTTTACCAGTAAGATATAATGAAAAAATGTATCGATTTAGCGTGTATTTTTAAATGACCACTGTGATCCAACGATCACTTATGTTTCAGGATCCTTTATGTATTATAGAGCAACTTTAAACACAATTATGCTTTGCCTTGGTTTTAGTCTGTTTCTCGGCGGCTGTACTTCGGTCAGCACCCTGGTGGGCGGCAGACATAAACATGATTATGCACAAAATTTTGAAGGTATGCAGCGCTATAATTTTAACCCTGTTTCCCTACAAGTTAAGACTGATCCCAACTTTATCTTTATTCAAAATTCTGGCGCTACGCTGGCCATTGAAAATGGCATGGCAACAAAGAAATTACGCAAAGAACGTAATATGGAACCTGATTTCTGGTTAAATTATTATTTTACCGGTGAACAGAGCATGACTGTGGATCAAATAAACACACTTTTTAATTATAACCTTGGCCTTGCCTGGAATGATAAATACGGAACAGGTCAGGGTATTGCCAAAAGCAACCACAGTTTTTCAAAGCGGACTTTGATCATTGATCTGGTTTCACAAGACAATAATCGCCTGATATGGCGTGGCTCAGCACCAACCCGAATCACTGCAGATGACAGTGAATATAAAAAAAGAAACGCTTTAAATTCAGCAGTTAAAGTCATTCTGGCACCATTTCCACCCGAAAATAATTTTACTATCTTAAAAGCACCCGTCTTTAACGAATAGTTAAAGCGGTCATATAATGCACTATAGAATAGGTGACAGCAGATAAAAAACGCGGCTAATGGCCTTAAACCAAAAGGGTCGCTGTTCAAAGTCATTAATCGTATCCTGAAAGCAATTTTTAAAATCATACTCCAGCATGTAAGCCACCTGCTGATTAAATGCGCTGTCTGCTACATAGGCCATAATTTCAAAATTCAGATAAATTGAACGGTTATCCAGATTGACCGTCCCGACACCCGCTAGATTGTCATCGATTAAAATGACCTTTTGATGACTAAACCCCTTGGTATAGCGAAACACTTTAATATTATAGCCTTGCAGCTCACGATAGTAAGCAAATGAGGTAAGATAAACAAAGTATTTATCATATTTTTCCGGCAGAATCAGACGAATATCCACACCTCTTAAGGCTGCATTTTTTAAGGCATTAATGACTTCTGCATCCGGTACAAAATAGGGTGAAGCAATCCACACACGAGATTTTGCCTGATTGATTAACGCACAGATAAAAAGTGAGCAAACCGGCTTTACATCTGCAGGTCCGGTATCCAGAACCATAATATTCTGCATGCAGTGAGCAGCCTGTTCCAATGGTTTATCGATCGTCTGGCTTCTGTTTTTACTGATTTTTTCAGCCGTTTGCACCACCCAGTTCAAATCCGGTACCTGCCCCACGCTCCAGTACCAGTCTTTCACAAACACCCCTTGAGTAACCTGTACAGACGGACCTTCTAACATGACATGGGTATCACGCCAATAGCCCATACTTTCATTTTCACCGAGGTATTCCTGTCCCAGATTTAATCCGCCGACAAAGGCTTTTAAACCATCAATAATCAGTATCTTTCGGTGATTTCGAAAATTAATATGTAAATACTTACTTACTCCTCTACGCTCATTAAATGCTGAAACATGTGCACCAGCCTGACTTAATTCCTGCAGATAACGAGCGGATAAACGATAAGATCCAAGGCCATCGTATAGAAAATAAACACGTACCCCCTGCTGCATTTTTCCGTTAAAATTTGCCGAAACGCTTCACCCACATGATCATCATGAATAATATAAAACTGTAATAAAACATAATCTTCTGCCTGCTCGATTGCCTGGAGCATGGCTTGATAGGTTTTTTGCCCGTTGATTAATAATTGTGCAGAGTTATTTGAGGTAAAAGGAAGATGTTCCAGATTTTCCACTGTGCAAATCAGATCTTTCAGACCTGCCATATCGCTCACGTGATATTGCTCAATTTGCTGTAATGCCTTGCGTGCAGTTTCGATATCTTCCAGACGTGCCTGACGAAAACTTTCCATGTAACCATTAAAACGACTATTACCAAAGAGCCAATACAAGGGCAGAATAAGTGGTGGAATAATAATTAAACTAATTGCCCAGGCGATTGCCGCCTGAGAGGTGCGAGTATTTAAAATTGCATGAAATGCAGAATAAACACCGGCTATTTCAAGAAACAGATACAGCATTCCAAAAAGATAAAACTGTTCTTCCATTATTTCCACTTCCAACATTTCATGTGATTCCTTATCAGTTTAGTATCATTTGTCACAACTTCGCCTGACACAGGATAAGGCAAAATATAAAGTAAACTTCGACTCTGCCTAATATCTGTTATAATCCACCGTTTTCAATTAATTAATTTAAGTCCAATACAAAGGTTTACTCTATTGTATGCTGCCATCAATTCTATGCAAATAACAGGTCTTATTTTAGCCGGTGGACGTTCGAGCCGTATGAAAGGTCATGATAAAGGTCTGCTGAAGTTACTTGAGCGCCCAATGATTGACTACGTCATTGACAGGCTTAAACCTCAGGTCGAACAGATTTTAATCAGCGCTAATCGACATATTGATACCTACCAAAAGTTTGGTTATGAGGTACTGCTGGATGATTATGATGATTACCGTGGACCACTGGCAGGGATGTCCAGGGGCCTGGCTCACAGCAAAAGTGAATACTTACTCACTGTACCCTGTGATGGTCCTCTGTTACCCATGGATCTCGCCAGTAGAATGTTAGATTTTGCTCAACAGAAAAATGTGAAAGCAGTATTGGCATTTGATGGTCAATACAAACAACCCACTTATAATTTAATCCATAAAGACTTATTAACTCATTTGACCCGATCACTGGAAAATAATGAACATAAACTGGGTAAGTGGTTAATGGATAATGGCGCACTCAAGCTTGATTTCAGCGATCAAAAGTCCGCTTTTTTGAATGTCAACACACCGGATGATCTGGACTTACTCTGCGGGCAATTAACTGACAATTTTAAAGACTAATGAGCGGCTAGAATGTTAAGCATTTGTTTGGCAATCGCCGTGACTTTTTTGTCTTTGCTAATGCTGACAATCTTTTCAAAGGCCGCAATTGACTGTTCAATCATTTCATCCATGTAGCCAACGACACCTGCTGCTTCCTGCATGCTTCCAATAAGTTCTTTAATCTCTGGCGAAAGTTCAGGGTCATCAAGCAATTCATTGGTTGCCAATGATAAGCCCATATCACCTTCTAAAAATCTCTCTTCGGCTGATAATTGTTCATTTTTGATTCGCTGCAATTCTTTATCAAGACCCGTTTTACCATTAAAAACCACACTATTAAATATTTCTTTCAGGACAAGATTGACATCTTTTACACTAAAATGCTCCGCGTCAAATCCATCACCAACCCATTCTAACAGCTCATCATATTCTTCTTGATCATCCGGTATCGCTAATTGTTCAAGCATATGCTGGTAACGCCGGGGGCCACCACAATCTTCAGGAGGACAAGCGCGTTTTCCCTTTACACAAACAACTGGAAACTGACCCTTTTTATGAGGTAATATTTTTTCTAAAATGATTTTGTGTTCCCAATCATCGCCAAAATCATATTCATAGCTAATCCAGTCTTTTTCTTTTTTTAGCACTTCATTGATTAGCACCAATGATTCATCCACAGTATTAGCTGCAAAATCCATCATATAATCAACATCATCCTGAAGATTATAGATAAGACCATCCCGATCAATAAACTGATGCAGGTGACTGCCATCCCATCCCATACAGATCTGAATGGCATCATGTAATGCATCCATTGTCATACGACTATCCACAACTAAACGTCGCCAGATGGGTGGCTTAATATTATTTAAAACAATTTTGATTTGATAATTCTGACGCAGATGAACTATATTGGACGATGAACTCATAGTATATTTCTCTTAAAATAGCTATCTGTAACGGGATGTGCCGTGTATTTTATCACTTATCACTAAAGAGACAAAAATAAATATCAATCCTACTCTAAATCAATACAATTTTTCTTCATAGTCAGGTAGAATCATAGCTCATTTATTGACTAAAGATCGACGATTATGATTGTGACAGATATATTTGATAAAGGCGGCATTATAGTCTCGATACTTGCCGGCTACTCATTTATTGCCCTGACGATTTTATTTGAACGGGTGATCCGTTTTACTTTTATGGGCAGACCGGGAAGAAAAACAGAACAAAATTTACTTGAGGCACTTAAACTGCGTCAGCCGGAAGCGATTATAGATAAAATGCGTTGCCCGGAAGGACGCCTATTACAAGGTATGCTGCAAGCATCAAAAGAAGGCATTCATGATCTCAATCGAGTCGCAATCAGACTGGGCAGTTTTGAATTAAATAAAATGGAAAAAGGTTTTCGTACCTTGTCCTTTCTTGGTAATACTGCTCCCCTACTAGGACTCTTAGGAACAATTATCGGTATGATCAAAGCCTTTATGGTCATTGAACAGGCCGGTGGTCAGGTTGATGCCCAGGCGCTGGCTGGCGGTATCTGGGAAGCCATGTTAACAACCGGTGTGGGTCTGGCCGTTGCGATTCCCGTATTACTGCTTCTGCACCTGCTTGAGTCCGCTGCCGATAAACGTGCTCATAGTATGCGCAACTATGCTTCTTTAATGATTGAATACATCCCCAAAGACAACAAGAGTCTACCCACTGAAGAGGATCTCGAAGCAACTCACCATCGTAACGGTGTGACCCATGCAGTTTGAAGGCCGCAGACGCACCAGCAATGTCCCAAATCTGACACCCTTGATTGATATCGTTTTTTTACTGCTGGTCTTCTTTATGCTGACATCACATTTTGTTCGTGATGAAGTGCTCAATATTGATCTGCCCGAAGCTGACAGCGGAGAAGCACTGGATGAGCCTCAACAAATAGAAATCATTATTAATGAAGCCGGTGAGTATTTAATTAATAGTCAAATTGCCACTCTGGAAACATTAGAAAGCCTGTTAATAGAAGCGCTCAAAGAACAAAAAGAAAAAGTGGTCCGTATTCGAAGCGATGAAAATGTGGATTTAGGCATTGCCATCGGTGCCTTTGATGCCGCACGTAAAGCCGGTGCATCAGGCGTTGATATTGTTACCATTGACCATCCTGCCACATCCACACCACCACCCATAGTACTTCCTGATAGCTCAAACAACTAAAATGACTCAGGCGTCTTCACTCCAGAACAATTTGCGGCTTTCTCTGCTTAACTCAAATCGCTTTGTCTGGTCTGTGTCAATTGTCTTATCACTTTCAATCCATTACTTTTTGTTTATACACAAAAATAAACAGTACAATGCCTTACCTGACATGGTGATTCAGGAAACGATTACTCATGTTCGATTTTCCAGTGTCGCCCCTCCGCCGCTGACCGTTGTTGAACCTCAGGTTGAAATACCCAAACCTGAGCCTGTGATTCCACCTGAGCCCGTTCCCGTGGAAGAAAAAATAATTGAACAAAAAAAACCTGAACCCATTATTAAAAAAAAGCTAAAACCTAAGCCAAAGCCAAAACCTAAGCCCAAGAAAAAACCGAAACCAAAACCAAAACCAAAACCAAAGCCTAAACCAGTAAAAAAGGTGCAAAAGGTTAAAAAAGCCCCGACACCTGTAGCCCCTCCTGTAGCACACAATACCATACCGCCTGTTAAAGCGGTTCAGGTATCGCCCATTCCATCTAAGCCCGATCAACGGCTTGTGGAACAAACTCGCAAAACCTATCAGGTACTTCTATTACGTCATATTGAAGTACATAAACATTACCCAAGGACGGCTAGAAAACGCAAAATTGAAGGGAAAATTAAGGTGTCCTTTACGCTATTGGCTAATGGTAGTATTAAAAATCTAATGGTAAACGGCAAACGGAGCATTTTAAAAAAGGCAACTAACAATGCCATTAATAATGCCTTACCTATGCCTATGCCGCCCAAACAATTAGCATTACCCATGGAAATAGAATTTTATATGAATTATTTTTTAAAATAATTCATAGTTAGCTTAAAAAATACTTTATTTTCTATGACATCTTGGTTAAGGTAAAAGGCTGTACTTACAATCTTAATGTCATTTATGGGTTAAAAGTGGGAAATAGTTATGGGATCAAAAGACAAGACTAAGCGCGTAAAAAAAATTAATAATCAACGCTATGAAAAAGAATTACTTCGTTTACAGAATGAGCTGGTTAAGCTGCATGAGTGGGTCAAAGTAAAAGGTCTTAAAGTAGTGGTGGTATTTGAAGGCCGTGATGCAGCAGGTAAGGGTGGTGTCATCAAACGCATGACCCAACATCTAAGTCCTCGTATCTGCCGGGTTGCCGCGCTGCCGTCACCCACTGAAAGAGAAACCTCACAATGGTATTTTCAACGCTATGTTTCTCATCTTCCTGCCGCAGGTGAAATTGTTTTATTTGACCGTAGCTGGTACAACCGTGCTGGTGTTGAGCGTGTAATGGGTTTTTGTACTGATGACGAATACCGTGAATTTTTACGCTCCTGCCCGGAATTTGAACGTATGCTGGTACGCTCCGGCATCATACTCATTAAGTACTGGTTTTCAGTCTCGGATGAAGTACAGGATCAACGTTTTCACAGTCGTCTGATTGAACCCCTAAAACGCTGGAAGCTAAGCCCAATGGATTTGGAGTCTCGCAATCGCTGGCTGGAGTATTCTAAAGCAAAAGATATTATGTTTGCGCATACCGACATTAAACAAGCCCCATGGTATGTCGTTAATTCTGACGTAAAGAAACATGCCCGACTCAATTGTATTGCCCATTTTCTTAAGCAAATTCCTTATGAAGATATCACTCCGGATAAAATCAAATTAGAAGATCGCCCTGCTGCCACAGGTTATGTCAGACCACCTATTACTGATCAAACCTTTGTGCCGGAAATTTATCCATAGCATTTAATAATAAAGCTGATACCAGTAACGTCCAATCAATTCATGCAATGCCAGATAATTTTCCCTCATGGCATTGCTATTGGGCAAAAAATCACCTAATGAAAAACCACCCATTGTGTTGTGATAAAAACCCATTGGAGCAGCGATTACCGCTTTATTGTGTTGTTTAAATGATGCTAATGCCCTGGGCATATGAAAGGCACTGGTGACCAGATATAAACTCTGGAAACCTTCTTCTTTAGCAATTTTACTGCTGTATAAGGCATTTCCGAAGGTATTTTTACTTTGTTTTTCAACTAAAATTGTGCCTTGTAAACCATATTCATTGCGTAGAACCTGCGCCATTAATTCAGCTTCAGTGATACCTGCTCGCGCTATCCCTCCCGTCACAATAACAGGTAAGTCAGTTCGTTTTTGTAACCAGGCACCATAACGTAAACGTAACTGGGTAAAATAACCGATGTCCGGGCCTTGATATTCCTGTTGAAGCGTTTTAATCCCACCTGCTAAAATGACAATAGCATCCACTTTATTGTTCTTAATCTGCGCCTCGCTCAGTGGCGGAATATTTTCAAGTTGTTTAAAGAGATAATGGCCCGTGACAGGAATGGTTAGACAATAAATGAATAAAACCTGTAAAGATAAAAAATGTTTTAAAAGCTTGATGTTTTTAATCCATAAAAGACTGATCAGCAGCAGGAAGATAAAAATCCCGGGAGGAAAAAATAATAGTTCAACAATACGGGTCAAATATTGGCTCATGAATTTTCCATTGATTATTAACAAGGTGTCAAAGAATGACTTCCGTTTTTATAAAATATAATAGTTTGCCTGTCACTTTTTTTCTATGAGTTTATCCGTTATTATGAGTTTTACCATAAAATACAGGTCTCACCCCTCTTTTGGCTGTCCATAAAAAAAATACATTTGAACTCTATCTTTGTGAAAAACCATCACAAGGAAGAGATATCGCTAAAGCACTGGGCGTCAGACAACGCAGTGACGGCTATTTTCAAGGTGACGGCCTGTTTGTAAGCTGGTGTATTGGTCATTTATTGGAAATGATCCCGCCTGATGGTTATGACAGTCGATATAAACGCTGGTCTTTACACGATTTACCGATTTTACCGCAAGAATGGAAACTTGAAGCTAAAAAATCCACTCGCAAACAATTAACAGTAATTAAAAAGCTGCTCAAGCAAACTCATAGTGTGGTTATCGCTACTGATGCGGATAGAGAAGGTGAGACCATTGCCCGTGAAGTTTTGGAGCATCTTAAATTTCGTGGGGCTACTCGTCGCCTCTGGCTGTCCGCACTGGATCCCATCAGCATTCAACGCGCGCTTAATTCAATACGAAATTCTCAGGAAACGCTGCCTCTTTATCATTCCGGACTCGCCCGAGGTCGGGCTGACTGGCTCATTGGCATGAATTTAACCCGAGCTTACACAATACTGGGTAATGATCGCCAGGTACGTTCTGTGGGGCGGGTACAAACCCCGACTCTGGCGCTGATTGTGAACCGAGATCGTGAAATCAGTCATTTTAAAGCACAAGCCTATTATGAAATAGCCGCCTTCTTTCAAACAAAGAGTCAAACCAGTCAACATTCAACACATTCTGATAACTCAGCGCTATTGGAAACTAAGTGGCAGTTCCCAACAGCAATAGAGCAAAAGACCTCACTCAGACATTGCTTCGATAAAGCATTGGCGCTGAGCGTCATTGAACGCTGCCAAAATCAGTATGGTGTCGTGACCACTGCCACTACCCAAAGAAAAAAACAACCCCCTCCCCTGCTTTATAATCTGTCAGGGCTGCAACAGGAAGCTTCCCGACGGTGGGGTTATGGTGCTCAGGAAGTGTTAAACATAGCTCAGTCACTTTATGAAACCCATAAACTAACGACTTATCCCAGAAGTGATTGTGAATACTTACCGCTCAGTCAGTTAAACGATGTCAGCCAGATCTTTCAGGCTTTGTGCAAAAATGACCCTGCCATTTGCCACTTACTGGCCCAGGCTGATCAAAAGCAGCGTTCCAGAGTCTGGAATGATAAAAAAATTACAGCGCATCATGCAATCATTCCCACTCAGGCTGCCACAGCAGGGGGAACAGGCAAGCTCAATAATAAAGAGCGCCATATTTATGATCTGATACGACGACGCTATATTGCTCAGTTTTTTCCTGATTATGAGTATGATCAAAGTATTATTTTAATCACAATACACGCTGATCAGTTTAAAGCCAGTGTGCGAATCCCTTGCGTGCAGGGTTGGAAATCCGTTCTGGGCTCAACATCAGCTAAATCAGAGTCGGGTGCATCCAATAAAAAGAAAACACTGGCTAAAGAAAATGAACAGGTATTACCTGTCGTCACAAAAGGGGAGCAATTGTTATGTGATCATCTTGACCTACAGGACAAGTTGACCACACCCCCTAAACATTTCACCGAGGGTACGCTAATCAAAGCCATGGAAACCATAGGTTCCCAGGTGACCGATAGAGTCATGAAAAAAATATTAAGAGAAACAGCAGGTCTTGGAACTCAGGCAACCCGTGCCAATATTATTCAAACATTATTTCAACGTCAATTTATCCACAAGGATAAAAAGCTGATTAAAGCCACACCACTTGGTTTTGCGTTATGCGATGCGGTCCCGGATACGATTAAGGATCCTTTGCTGACAGCACAATGGGAACAACAACTTGATGACATTGCCAATAATAATGGACAGGATATTAACGGTTTTCTGCAGCAACAGATCAATTTGCTCAAAACCATCATTACACAAATTAAACAACCTGAAGTTAAAACCGGTAAAGGCCCTGCATCAGTCCAATACAAAGCAGGTAAACCTTGCCCTGAGTGTGGACAGCCACTGGAGATCCGTCAGGCAATCAGAGGCAGTAGAGTCGGTCAGGACTACCTCGGCTGCAGTCACTTTCCACAATGCCGCTTTTATTCCTGGTCATAGAACGAATGCATGCCTACAGCATCTGATAACAGACCGCGTCATAGTAATCAGTGCCCGGCGCTCTGAAATACTCTGTACTGTATCTGTTAAGGAACGGTAATTACCCTCACCATATTAGTACCACCCGCTTCCTGACCCGGACCTGCAGTGACCACAATAATGTCTTGTGATTTAAAATATCCCCGTCGTTTACCTTCATCGATACCATAGTCGAGTTTTTCAGCATTGGTAGCACCTTCTCTATAAAGAATAGAGTAAACACCCCAGTTCATTGCTGATCGCAATAGCACTGATTCAGTGCCCGTAACGGCAAGAATTAATGACTCAGGACGATATTTTGATATCTGCCTGGAGGTAAAACCTGACTCGGTTAAACTAATAATTGCGGCTGCTTTTAAGTGGTTTGCCATAGTAATAGCCGCCTGACTCACAGCTTCTGTCACCACATTACTACTATGCGGTTGAATTTTTTGTAAATAGCCAAATTCTTTTAAGGATGCTTCGGCACGTACCGCCAGAGAAACCATCATTTTAACGGATTCAACCGGATATTGACCCATAGCGGTTTCACCTGAAAGCATAATGGCAGAACTGCCATCCAGAATAGCATTAGCGACATCACTGGCCTCAGCACGGGTAGGCTTGGGATTGGATTCCATAGAAGCCAGCATTTCTGTCGCGGTAATAACGGGTTTACCACTGGTAACCGTTGACTGAATAATGCGCTTTTGCATAGCGGGAACATCGGCCAGAGGCAGTTCAACACCCAGATCACCACGCGCGACCATCGTACCGTCTGCAACAGCAACAATTGCTTTTAGATTATCAATGCCAGCCCTATTTTCAATTTTGGCAATAATAGGAATATCAACCCCTTTATCTTGCAAAATTGCACGCATTTTAATCACATCTTCAGCATTTTGAACAAATGATGCTGCAATATATTCCACGTTATTTTCTGCTGCAAAGCTCAGTTCACGATGAATTTCTTCCTGATTTTCCGGACTTACAGCACTCATTTCTAATTGCGTATCAGGTAAGTTCACGCTTTTATTTTCTCTGAGTAAGCCACCATGGATTACTCGGCAATGGACTTCACCACCATGCTTTTGCACAATGTCCTCAACTTCTAATTCTATCGCACCATCGTTTAACAGAATTGGCGTACCCTTGCTAACCTCATTATGTAAATTTCCATAATTTACTGAGACGCCCTGATGATCGCCTTCTCGGGCATAAGAATAAAGAATAAATTCTTCACTGGCATTTAATTCCGCTACATTACCCGCTAACTTACCCGTGCGGATTTCTATCCCCTTGGTATCGGCCATAATCGCAATTGAACAGCCCATATCTCTGGACACCTGACGAACTCGATCCAGACGCTGCTGCTGTACGTCATCCACACCAAAAGACATATTCAGGCGCGCAACATTCATACCTGCTTCAATCATTTGTTTAAGAATTTCAGGAGAATCACTCGCAGGACCAATAGTGCCAACAATTTTAGTTTTACGATGCAGGGTTTTATTACTCATATTTTTTACTTTTTATATTAAATTGAGTCGGCATTTTATATGATTACACATTTTTTTTCATCTTGAATATATAATCCCTGTCGGGAAATGCGGGTGGATTGGTATTAAGGTATACCAATTGATCGGATTTGTATCAGCCATTACTTGATAATGCAATTTTGCAGAGGCAAATTCATTCGCCTCTAAAAAATAAAATAATGAACATAAACATACGGCTAATTACTTAATTTTTTTTTCCAGAAGTTCAGTAATTTGAGCTACATCAGCAGGTCTCTGAAATAGATAACCCTGTAAATTTTCACAATGTTCAGCAAGCAAAAATTTCTGTTGTTCTTTCGTTTCAACCCCTTCAGCAATCACATGCAGATTTAAACTTTTTGCTAAGGAAATCACCGAGCGTACAATCGCTTCATCTTCTTCATCACCCGGGACATCACGAACAAAAGACTGATCAATTTTCAGTTCATCAACCGGCAGGCGCTTTAAATAGGAAAGTGATGAATAGCCTGTACCAAAATCATCAATTGAAATAGTAAACTTTAAATCTTTGAGCTGCTGCAGCGTTTTAATTGCCTGCTCCGGATCCGTCATAATATAACTTTCGGTGACTTCAAACTGAATATGCTCTGGATTATATTGATACGTTTGCAGACTCGCTAATATCTTGTCAATAAAATCATCTTGCTGAATTTGTTTAACAGATAGATTGATAGATAACTTTCCCAGACAATAGCCGTTAGCTGTCCATTCATTAAGTTGTTTGATCACTTTATTAATCACTTGCCAGCCAATTATGACAATCATTCCGGTTTCTTCTGCAATTGGAATAAATTTAGCAGGGGACACTAAGCCCATTTCAGGGTGCTGCCATCTCAATAGTGCCTCCATACCAATAATGTCATTACTACGTGCATTGTATCGAGGTTGGTAAAATACGGTAAATTCATCTTTATCGATGGCACGGCGAAGATTTTTTTCTAATAAGGCACGTTCAAAGCCTGCTCCGTCAACTGCTGAGTATAAAACTGGTAATTATTACGTCCTTCATTTTTAGCCTGATACATTGCGGAATCAGCGTTTCTCAATAACACCTCCGTGTTATCACCATCATCAGGGTATAAACTAATGCCAATACTGGCCGTGACATAGAGTTCATTTTCCCCTGAAATAATTTTTTTGGCTAATGTATCAACCAGTTTTTGTGCAATTTCCATCACACTTGATGCATGGTTAAGATTAGGAAGAATTAATGTAAACTCATCACCACCAAGACGAGCAACCGTATCAACATGACGGATATTGTTTTTCAGACGTCCAGCGATTTCAATTAAAACCTTATCACCCACGCTATGTCCTAGCGTATCATTGATTTCTTTAAAGCGATCCAGATCAATAAACAGGATCGCAATTTTACTTTTATCTCTTTTTGATACTTTGATTGCCTGATAAACTCGATCAACAAATAATACTCGATTAGGTAATCCGGTCAATGCATCATGATGAGCCTGGTGATTAAGACGATCTTTTTGCTGTTCAAGTTGTTCATGAATCAATAAGTGATCGGTAATATCATGACCTAACTCAACAATGGCCTCAACTTCACTATTTTAGTTAAATAAAGGAGTGGCCGTTATTTCAACAAATTGGGTTTGACCACCTTTTATATGATGTTCATGAACAACCTTGCTTGTTTTTCCTGTTAAAAAAACATTACCGTGCGGACAGGCATTATGTTCAGAACTACAGGGTGCATCAATATTGTGAGAAATTTTATAACATTTATGATTACCCCCATCAGACAATGTATAGCCCGTCATCGTTTGCGCCATTTTATTCATCATCTTAACATTATAGTCTTTATCAATAACCACAACCGAATTTGATACACCATCCATAACACTCTGTAAAAAGAGCCCCTGCTCAATAAGTTCCCGGTCTTTTATCGACACGGTATCTTGCAGTTGCTCATTGATACTTTTTATTTTTTGAGCAGCTTGAATACTGGCAATATAGCGAATAAATAACATGAATATAAGGGCCAGCAACAGTACATAAAAAAAGAATTTATTTCGTGCCGAATAAATATCACTCACATCTATATTCTGTAATGATTTAAATAAGAAAAAATGGCCCATTGGTTTATTTTTTATATCCGGCAGAGCAAAATAAACCATAAGTAAGTCATTCACTTTATCTATCTGATAGCTATTTTTAAACTCAATAGCATCCTGAATTGAGTTTTTCTGCAATAATTTCAAATATTGTTCTTTCACATTAGTGTTTGTAACATAATAATCCTGGATAAATTTTTTTGTAAATGCTTTTGTTAATTGCTTTTTGTAGGCTTGATCAACCAGAAAAACAGAATTAATCCCTTTATTTTCAAGCTTTGTAGCAATTGAATTAAACTTGGCAATGACTTCAAAAATCCCCAA
Source organism: gamma proteobacterium symbiont of Bathyaustriella thionipta (assembly GCA_025656775.1). GTDB lineage: Bacteria > Pseudomonadota > Gammaproteobacteria > GRL18 > GRL18 > GRL18. Next base: position 10,064 of record JAHXHI010000363.1, on the reverse strand, counting down.
AAAGGTTTCACTATCATAAATAGGTACCATTGTCTTAAATGTCATATCAAATTTGCCGGTACTAATTGAACTTTTGATGACAGATTTTTTCAGCATAGTGGCAATATCAAGACGGGCAAGGGATATTTTATCTCCCTTTTTTTTTGTCCAGCTTCGATAAAAACTATCACCATTGTTTTTAATTATCTGAAACCAGATATTTTTTAACGGTGTATTCTTTTCTAATTTTTTTGAAAATTGATTCAGTTGTAATTCAGAGTCATCATTGCTTTTAAGAGCCTGGTGAATGGTGGCATTATTACTAAGAGATAAAGCAATCAAAATAATGGCTTCTTTTTTTTCATCAATGAGTATTTGAGTTTGCTCTCGCATCTCATTTGCAACCGTGGCGTAACGCTCCTGAATTTGTATATCAGCACGATTATAATAAAATGCCGCAACAGCAATACTGATACTGAGCACAATAAATAGTGGTAGTTGGGATGAACCCTGTATGAACTTTTCTTCCATAAGTTAAAGAGTAGACTATAGATAAGCAAGTTTCCAAAACAATAACATCCGTCATTTAAATCACCTGTTCAGAAGACAATATCCTTTTACGCTGTTATCATTGACAGCAGGTGGCTTCACCGCCTGATTAAACTTTCCCCTTTGCGCTAAAAACGTTACAATAAAGTCAAAAACGAGCATTTCATTTAATCACTAATATGGAAATATAGGTGCAAATTCTTTTTCAGTGCTTTCTTGCTATTCAACGGCTCTGCTGCAGATGATTTTGTCACGACTTTTCATTATTTCTTTGCTTTTCATTACCATGATGATAAGCCCTGCAAGTACTTTTGCTGATAATATCCAGGCTAAAGAATATTATGTAAAAGCCGCTTTTTTATATAATTTTGCACGTTTAGTCGAATGGCCGAAAAACACTTTTTCAAATAAAAATGAACCGATACGGATTTGCCTGATAGGCCATGACTCTTTTGGTGATGCCTTACGTACGATACGTAATAAAAAAGTGAATGATCGCAGTTTAGTGATTCAACGTAGCGTCAAACTTCAGAATATTTCACATTGTCACATTCTCTTTATCGATCAGTCTGAAAAAAGCAACGTACAACGGATAGTCAATAAGCTCAATCAGCATGCCACTTTAACCGTCAGTGAATTACCCGCATTTGCACATCAAAATGGTCATATTCGTTTATTTCTGAACAATGACAAAACCCTTAGTCTTGAAATAAACCTTGGTGCCATTAATCAAGCCGGTCTGAAAATAAGCTCCCGAATACTGACATTAGCAAAAATTGTGTCCTCAACAGATGAGGCGCTTGAACCATGATAAATTTGTCATTTAAAAAGCTGTCGATAAAAAGAAAACTGATTGTTACTATAATTGGTATTAGTAGTTTTATGTTGTTATCCAGTTTAAGTTTTTTTATGACCAGTGAAGTCATTAGTTTGAAAAAAAATATGCTTGAGGATTTATCAACATTAGCCGATCTGGTAGGTAAAAATAGTGAAGGCGCCCTTATGTTTCTTGATAAAAAAGTAGCAGAGAGTAATTTACTGGCACTGAAAGCAAAACCTCATATCATCAGCAGTCATTTATTTAATAGTGACGGTGAGCTATTTGCTCAATACCATCGAAATCAAACAAACACCGGTATAATATTTCATCTCAAAATTAATCGTCTTATTGAAAATAAAACCGATGGATTTTACTATATCAATGATCATCTACACCTTGTCAAACAGATTATTTTTGAACAGGACAAAAATTTATTAGGCTTTATTCACATTGAATCTGATAGAGACAGCTACTGGCAAAGAGTTTCAGAGTATATCTACACCATCATTATTATTATAAGTATTGCTTTACTTTTAACATTGGCTTTAGCTTATCGGGTACAGAAAATATTTACAGCGCCCATTCTAAAACTATTAACGTCAATGCATGATGTTTCTACCAAGCAGAATTATTCAACAAGACTCAAATCAGAATATAACGATGAATTTGGTAAACTGATTAATGGCTATAATAATATGTTGGTGCAATTGGAACAGCAGCAACGATTAACCAGAAATTATCAGCAGGATCTGGAAATGCGGGTCGAAGAACGAACCTCGCAGCTTGAAAGCGCACGTGATGAAGCATTATCAGCGAGTCGAACAAAAAGTATTTTCCTGGCCAATATGTCACATGAAATCAGAACCCCTATGAATGCTATTCTGGGCTATGCTCAGTTATTACAGCAAAGTAACCTTGATAAAGAACAATTACGAAAATTAATGATCATTGATAGCAGCGGAAATCACTTGTTATCGTTAATCAATGATATTCTTGAATTATCAAAAATTGAAGCCGGTTCGCTTGAACTATCTACCAGTGATTTTGATTTAATCGAGTTGCTGCATGGCGTGGAGAATATGTTCAGAATACGCTGTGATCAAAAGAAGCTTCACTGGGAAATGTTCTGCTTCAGCAATCAACCTGTTCTGGTCCATGGTGATCAGGGCAAACTTCGCCAGATTTTAATTAACCTTATCGGCAATGCCTGTAAGTTTACCGAACAAGGCGAAGTGCTGCTTAAAATTGAACAAGTCGGTGATAATCAATATAAGTTTACCGTTAAAGATACCGGTATTGGTATTGAAGAAGAAGGCTTACCACGTATTTTTGATGCCTTTCACCAGGAAAGACAAGGTGAACTGAAAGGCGGTACAGGCTTAGGGCTTAATATTACTCAACGACACATCAAATTGCTATCAGGCGATTTACAGGTCCGTTCCAAAATCAATCAGGGATCTGAGTTCTTCTTTACTATTGAACTATTACCTGCCAAAAAGTCATTGGATTTTAACACAGCATCAACCATGTATACCTTAAAAGCGGATACCCATTTATCTGCACTTGTGGTCGATGATACCCAAGATAATACCGATCTATTAAGCAGCATTTTAACCCAGATTGGCTTTACTGTGGTTGTGGCTGAAAATGGTCAGCTGGCTTTAGATAAGATTGAGGAAAAATGTCCTGATATTGTTTTTATGGATATCAGAATGCCGGTAATGAATGGTATTGAAGCGATTCAACAAATACGAAAAAAATATTCTTCGAAGCAGCTTAAATGTATTGCTGTTTCTGCATCGGGTCTAAAGCATAATAGTCAATATTTTATGGATGAAGGCTATGATTTATTTATATCCAAACCCTTTCGCTTTGATGCAATATTTCATGCGATTAAAACGACTCTTGATGTTGAGCTGCAGGCCGTTGAAAATCCGAAAGCCATAGAAGAAAGTAAACCCGTTATCCCTGAAAAGATCTCTCTTAATCTAGATAAAGAGTTTATTCAGGAACTGATGCAGGCCGCTGAGTATGGCCAGTTAACTGAACTTGGAAAACTGTTAACACGCTTTAGTGAATATGGCGAGGCTGGGAAAATCATTGCCAACCACCTGGAACTCTTAATTAGTACGGCTGATTTGGATGGCATTCTAGATTATGTGGAAAATATTATAAATGAATAAATTATCTCCCGCTAAAATTCTAATTGTAGATGATACTCCTGCAAATATTACACTCTTATCTGAAATTCTGGAAAAAAAGGGCTACCAGATCTCTGCCGCAAGAGATGGTGAAAAAGCCATAAAAATTGCAGATCATACCCAACCAGACTTAATATTACTGGACATCATGATGCCCATAATGGATGGTTTTGAAACCTGTCAACAGTTAAAAAGTCAGACAAACACCAAAGATATCCCCATTATTTTTATTTCTGCAAAAACAGAAATGAATGATCTGGTTACCGCTTTTTCGGTTGGCGGTGTGGATTATATTAACAAACCATTTCATGAGGATGAAGTTAACTCACGAATCATCAATCAATTACAAATACGCAATTTACATCAACAGCTCACCACATCCGAACTCAATATGCGTAATTTATTGACCAACTACCAGTTTCAGTCCGATCGATTACAGCACATTGTTGACCATGTCGTTGATGCGATTATAGAAATCTCTATTTCAGGCAGTATTCAGTTTGCTAACCCGGCGGTAGAAAAGCTGTTTGGATATCCTGTTGAAGAATTAATGACGGTTGATTTCAGCCAGTTACTGGCGGAACCTTTTGCCAGTTTGTATGACGAGTTTTTTGAAACCAGCCTACTTGAAGGCGAGCAGGGTTATTTTTCAGGCGATAAAATTTTTGAGATCACCGCAAAAAGAAAAGATGGCAGTGAATTTCCCATTGATTTTTCCTTTATGAAAATATCTACAGGCAAAGAAATGTACCTTGCCGTTATTCATGATATTACCGTACATAAGGACAAAGAAGAAAAATTTCGTTCCCTGTCAAATATTGATCCGCTTACCAACCTTGCCAACAGGAGACATTTTGAAGAAGTATTTGCCAAAGAATGGCTGCAAAGTCGACGTGATAATACTCAAATTGCATTTATTATGATCGATATCGATTATTTTAAACCGTTTAATGATACCTACGGACATCAAGTCGGTGATGACTGTTTAAAACAGGTCGCCGCCTCTTTGAGCAATAATGCAAAACGCCCCAGTGATATGATTGCACGAATTGGTGGTGAGGAATTTGCAGTGCTTTTACCTGATACTTCACAGGAAGGCGCGGTAAAAATTGCTGAACAACTTAGAACCGATATTCAGGCCTTGGACATACCTCATAGCGGCTCAAATTATAAGGCCGTTACAATTAGTCTGGGAGTGGCTATCACCGACAATAGTGACCAGACCCATTCTTCTGCTAAACTTTATCAAATGGCTGATGAAGCATTATATGAAGCCAAAAACTCAGGTAGAAATTGCTATCGCATTACAACAAGTAATTAAGCTATAACAGATATTGTTAATACCTTACTCATTTTTAAGTAACACTGACTAAAACTTATAGCGCAGCTCCGCATATAAATTACGCTCCGGCAATGGCAAATCATCCGGAGTACCCATGCCAGTATGTTCCCGGGCATTTTCATCAAAGAGATTTCGAACTGAGGCGGTCAGCTCCCATTGTTTAAAACCGGTATAACGAAGCGTTGTGTCTGTGATGATATAATCATCCACATTTGATCGGGTATCACCATCAGCCCGGTTACGATCAGCAATCCAGCTTGCTTGTAAATTCCAGTTCCAATCCGTTTGAAATTGCCAGTCCGAGCGCAGGTAAGCCTCTTGCTATGCCTCTGTCACCTGTCTAAAATCATTATCATCTGGATCGCGGTAGGTATAATTTCCTGAAAAACCAAGATTGTCGGCTGCCTGCCATTGGGCCTCCATTTCCACACCAAGAATTTTGTGTCTGCCACTATTTTGAAACTGTCGGTTGTTATCTCTACTGATAAAATCACTTATTTCAAAATTAAAGATATTCATACCGAGCTGAAGATCTTTCGTGGCTGCATACGAAAATGCTATTTCCAGTGTTTCTGATTCTTCCGGATCCAGATCGGAGTTGGGCAAAGATCTTGACGTGATCGCGTATAATTCCTGAAAAGAAGGGGCTCGAAACCCCTGGCCATACAATAATTTAGTGATCAATTTATCAGTACTTTTCCAGGTTAAAGCGACACGAGGGTTGATAGTATCTCCAAAGTCAGAATAATGATCATAGCGTGCACCCGCTGTTAACCCCCAGTTATCAGCAAAATTCCAGACATCCTGTACAAACAAATGCGTTACTTTTCGAGTCTTTTCCGGTGCAAACGCATAAACTGTATCAGAAATATCAACGATTGGTCCGCCTGCAGGTAATACAGTACCATCTGGTCCGGTACCAAAATTAACTTGTTGTTCGACTCGATATAAATCCTGCCAGTCATATCCCGCACCAATTCGAACACTATGCTGAGCAAAACCTGAATACAGACCACTTGCCTCAAAACTAATCTGACGTTCAGCTGAACTCATATGGTTGATTTTTCCATCGGGATAGAGTGCATCAGGCGGACTTTCCTGAAAACCATCACCTGATGAATATTCCAGATCCTGATAATGGAGTTTGGCATCAACTCCCCAGGCTTGACTAAAATTCTTATTTTTATAGATTAAATCAAGATCAAAGCGCTCATCATCTGCACTGGTCACAGAATCGAAATAGCCACCGCCTGCCATTCCCGTTTCCAGATCATCATGTTTTATATAGTTTGCCAGCAGCTGCCAATGATCTCTGGCAATGGAAAAGCGGAGATCCTGATTATCCCAGCCATATCGTGCTGTTCCAGGGGTATTCGATCGATCCGCTTTAATAGAGGGATCATGTCCATCTGTCGTTGAAAATTCTGCCGTTATGCCAAGGTCAAAACCATTCCAGTTACCGCCGGACTGTATAAAAGCAGCTTGAGTATCAAAACTGCCTGCCCGCAAGCCAACTTCTGTGTCTTTAATTTTACCTGCCGTTTTAGTGATGACATTAATCACGCCGGCACTGGCATCTGCACCATAGAGCGCGGAACCCGGGCCACGAATCACTTCAATGCGTTCAATTGCACTTACCGGTATGCCTTTCCAGAAAATACCAAAGGCCCACACCAGATCTCTGGTATCATTACCATTAACCATCAACAGAGTCTGAAAACTACCTGTACCGCGCATATGAACTAAAGGTCGACTACCAAAAGAATTACTATTGATATGCACACCCGGCACGCTTTCCAATACATCCGTCAGATTGGTTGCGCCTGTTTTTTTAATATCTTCAGCGCTAATCACAGTCACCGTTGCAGGTGCCTTATCAATCGTCTGCTCTGTCCCTGTGGCAATAATGACTTTAACCTGTGACAGTTCCTCTACGCTTAAATCAAGTAAAGAAATATCATTACTTGCAGCATATGAAAAAGAATTAAGCAATAAACAGCAACTTCCGATAAGAATTTTGCGCTTGTTTGGATTAAGTTTCAGCTCAAGCTCCCCCACCTGACTTATTTCCACAATACTGATAAAGATAGGCCACAATAATCTATTGTGATTTCAAGAGGTTTATTCAGATACAACATAGCAGTAAACTCTAATACAACTGGACATCTGTAAGTGTAGCAGAGTCATTGGTTTTTTCCATATTTTTCATAAATAATGGTTAGTAAATACTGTTTTAAGGTATGCTAATAAGCCCGGTATATGCCTTCAAGTCAGAGCCAGCGTCCACTTATCACACATTACCACTAAAGCAGTAGACAATTATCTAAAAAAGCGTCATTATTCTCATAAATCATATCAGTTTATCTGCATAAATAAATCAATAATCAACCAACTGGAATCAATATGTTCAGAATTTTTGCTATTTTCCTTTTATTTCACTCAATCAATCCACTATATGCATCAGAGCAGGACATTGCATTAAAAATTGTTCAGGATGTCTGTCAGCATTGTCATGGTCTTGAAGGCGAGGCCTCTAATATCCTCTATCCACGACTTGCTGGCCAGCATAATGACTATATGATTAAGCAATTGCATGATTTTCGCAGCGGTAAACGAAAAGGCACGATGAATGACATGGCTGCCGTTCTAAAGGATGATGAAATTATTGCTTTAGCCGCTTATTTCAGTGCTAAGCCAGCGCTGGCTCATCGGGTTCGAGATAAAGAATTTGCTCAGGTGGGCTGGTATATCTTTCATCGCGGCAACAAATATTCCGGTGTACCGGCCTGCGCATCCTGTCATGGTGAAAATGGTGAAGGCTCTGATAAACTGCCTCGTTTAGCCGGCCAGCATAAACGTTATGTGGCTGATCAATTAAATCTGTTTCATGAGCGTGAGCGAAACAATGACAATGCCATTATGCATTCTGTGGCATCAAAGCTCACTGAAATGGAAATTGAAGCCGTTTCAAATTATGTGAGCGGCATTAAATAATGCGCGTTATGATTCAAGCGGATTAAGTAAATCCATTAATTCTTCCTGAGAAAATTGCGGGCCTTTAGACATTGGTGGTGCTGTTTTATCCGATTTTTCATCCTGATAAAGTGCATCAGCCAATTTTTGTTTGTTATTTTGCATTTGTAAAATCTTTTCTTCTACCGTCTCTTCTGTAAGAAGTTTATAAACAAACACAGGCTTATCCTGACCTATGCGATAGGCTCTGTCAGTCGCCTGTCGCTCAACGGCAGGATTCCACCAGGGATCATAATGAATCACGGTATCTGCCGCAGTCAGGTTCAAGCCAACCCCGCCTGCTTTTAAGCTAATCAGGAAGACCCGCGCATTACCTTCCTGAAAGCTCATAATGACATCATCCCGGTTTCTTGTCTGTCCGGTCAGTTTTGCATAATCAATATGATGCTTATTTAACTCTTCTTCAATAAAGCCCAGCATTTTGACGAATTGGGAAAAGATAATAATTTTCCGGCCCTCTTCTATCATCTCAGGTACCATTTCCATCAACATATCCAGCTTGGCAGAAACATGTACATCTTTTGCCTTGCTCAATGATAAAAGCCGGGGATCACAACAGGTTTGACGTAGTTTTAATAAGGCATCCAGAATCATTATCTGACTGCGTGCCAGACCTTTTTTGCTGATTTCCTCCCGTACTTTTTCATCCATGGCCAGACGCACAGTTTCATACAAATCACGCTGTTTGCCCGAGAGAGGGACGGTGTGGATCATTTCTGTTTTTTCAGGGAGTTCTGTGGCAACCATTTCTTTAGTACGGCGCAGCATGAAAGGTTTAATTCGCTTATGGAGTTGCTGCTGTCTATCATGATTACCCTGTTTTTCTATGGGACTGCGAAACAGCCGATTAAAGCGATCCTGCGTACCGAGAAAACCAGGCATTAAAAAGTGAAACAGTGACCAGAGTTCACCTAAATGATTCTCCATCGGTGTTCCCGTCATACACAGTCGATGTTTAGCCTTGAGTTTGAATATCACCTGTGATGTTTTAGAACGGGCATTTTTGATATTTTGTGACTCATCTAAAATGACAAAATGGTACTGCTGCTGCTCATGAAACTCTTTATCTCTTAACATCAGGGCATAGGTCGTCAGGACAATGTCATATTGACTAATTTCAGAAAAATGTACCTTACGATGAGGGCCATGTAAAAGTAAAAGTGTTAAATCAGGCGTAAAGCGTTGTGCCTCTCGTTTCCAGTTTCCCATCAAGCTGGTGGGCGCAATAACAAGCGTGGGCAGCTTATTATGATTTTCTTCATCATTGTCATTTAAGTGATTGGCATAATGCTGTTTTTCATAAAGCAGATGGGCTAAAGCCTGTACCGTTTTGCCCAGTCCCATATCATCGGCCAGAATACCATTAAACTGATACTCACGAGTAAATTGTAGCCAGTTTAAACCCTGCTGCTGGTAATCTCTTAATTGTGTTTGTAAGTTATCTGGAGGATTAACTGCTTCAATCCCTTTAAAATCCTGAATTTTTTTGCTCAGTACTTTTAACTGCTCAGCACCCTTCCACTTTAACTGGGGATCATTGAGCAGTTCACCCAGCTGCATACCCTGATGTTTACTAAACTCCAGATTACCTGCATCGTTTAAAGCATGGCTATCATAAAGTTCAACCAGGGTATCAAAAATACCCATAATTCGTTCTGAGGGCAGCTTTATCCAGCGAGGCTTATTTTCATCTTCTGATATCGGTAAAATAATATGTTCACGTGATAAAATCCGACTTCTCATTTGAGCAGGGTCTTTCTCTACAGCCAATAACTCCACCAATGAAGGTAGTAAATTAATGGTTTGACCATTCAACTCGATGCCCAGACTGATTTCAAACCATTCTTTATCTTCTTTTTCTTCAAGCTCACCATACCATTCATCCGCTTCTTCAATTTGCATATGAAAACTGTCATCAAACTGAATATTCCAGCCTTGTTCCTGCAATTTCGGTACGACTTCATATTGAAAGTCATGCCAGTACCATAATGAAGTTGTCGCTGAATCCGTTAAAATGCTTTGATCTAACCGATTAAAGCCACTCAGCCCAACGTTGAGGCTGTAGAATTACTCCAAAAACACCTTTTTTGACATAAAGCATAATGCTAACGATTTAATTCAGCCTTTCTCTTGAGTGGCG
>JAHXHI010000270.1 GCA_025656775.1 gamma proteobacterium symbiont of Bathyaustriella thionipta | reverse complement strand
ACTGGCTGCATGACAGCAGAAATGATGATGGATATTATATATCTTATTTTTTAATTGTGTTGTCTTGACAGTGGGGTCCACTATAGATGACGAAATTCTTAAAGTAATTAAAGAGATTGGTGTTGATTTTGCTCAGGGATATGGCGTTGCTCATCCCAGACCCCTGGATGAAATAGCTGAGGTATTAAATAATTCTGATTATCCAGCTTAATTGTTATCAAGTGAGTTGCATAGACGTAATCTAACTTAACGACTTTTGGGTGATAATTTAATCGTTCTTGATTTTGGTAAATCAAATTCTTCAGGAAGCGGGCTATTAGTAAACCAGTGATTACTGGCTTCATCGTACCACCAGAAAACGGTCTGACGAATTGAATTGATTTTTGCACTGTTGTCAAAACGATATTCAATTTTAAGTCTTGATTCACCAGTCCCTTCCTTATCGTTTATGCCTGAACTTAGTACCTCAATATGTTTTACTTTAATTGTCTCCAGGTGATTTAGATAGGTTTCAGAAACGGGCTTGAGTTTTGATGAGTGGATATCGGTATCGGGCTTATCCTTCATTAGCTGAAAAACGTTGTGCCATTCTCCCCATCGCATAGAGGCACGGTAAACATCTTCAGACTTTTGGAACCGGCTGATGCTGCTATGACTATCCATTTCTGCACAGCCTGATGTTAATAGCAGTATGAGAGATGACATTAACAACGCTGTAAAGCCATTTTTTAACCGGTATATTTTTTTTATCTGAAACAAGGTGATATCCCTATGTGCTTGGTGGAGGTTCTAATCCAGCACTCATTTAAGTGCTACTGTCAATTTATACTAGATTCTTATGCATTCACGTGGGTAAATCAAGGTAAATACGGATTGAATTAGAATTTTTCTAACTAACATTGAATTTTTATTTAATATCCTCATATTATGGTTAATCAAAGTAATAAATCTTATTTTTTACCAGTCCAGAACGCACTAAACAATTTGTTAAAGATTATCCCGGTTATGATGGCGGATTACTGGAAAATTTTAAATGGGTCATTGAAAAAATAGGTGGCGGCTAAAGTGTTATTTTGAACCACGGTTTTGGTGTGGGTTTAGAGTTAGAAGCAAACATGCTGGAACTGATAACACAATAGTGACACTCAACGATATTGATCAAAAATTAAATTTTCCATTAGTTTCTGGACTAACAATCGTTCCAAAAAGTAACGAGAGCAACATTACTTATGTCAAAATTTGATTTATCAGATGTTATCAGCACTTTTCATAAAGGCTCTGATAGTTTGACTCAATATTTTGCAGAGCAGGGACGCTCAGATAATGATATGCTGATGGCATTTGATGAAATTGATAAATTTCTTTCAAGTGTTCAGGAAGACAATGCATCACAACATGAGCAGACGCAACGATTTAATGCCAGAGCAAATGAGCTGATATTATTAATTGATCGGTTGATGGTGTTTTCGTCACAAATACAACATCAGGAAAGTTTTTCATATTTTGAAGAATTTCTTTTTCTGTTTAGTCTCTGGTTTGCCAGGTCAGGGGGGACCATCACCCAGCTTATTCCTATCGTGAACTTAATTGCATCATTATCAAATCGTTTACGTGAACAATCGGTGTTAATACAGTTGTGGGAAAATATTGAAATCCTGATCAATGCGACAGAACAGTCGATTCAAGATGATATGGATGACAGGGATCCTCGACGCCCCTGGCGAATTTTACTGCTTAATTATGCCATCACTGCAACACGTACTCATGATCCTGTTCTGATGGAAAAAACGTTTAAATTTCTGGTGCAAAATCTGCCGGATGATTTAAAACAATTCTTCACGGAAGGAATGAGTCAAATGACAGCACTGAATTACCCTCAACCCGTGAAAGAGGTCATGGAAAAATACTATTATCAATACGCCACTCAGGAAATAAAAAATAATTAATTATCCAGAAATTATCTGGTTCATTAAGAACTATATATAATAGTTTGCTAATATTCTTGCTTCACTGTAAAATGCTTCACTTGATCTGGATCAATATCTTTTTATACTTCACTTTTATATTAGCAGAGGGCGTTATTAATGAATCTCGATAGAGTTACCACAGGCAAAAATGTACCCAATGAATTTAATGTCATCATTGAGATTCCTTCACATAGTGATCCCGTTAAATATGAAGTAGATAAAGAAACCGGAGCAATGTTTGTTGATCGTTTTATCGGTACGGCAATGGTTTATCCCTGTAACTATGGTTATGTACCCCATACCTTATCTGATGATGGTGATGCCGTTGATGTCTTAGTGGTTACCCCTTTACCCCTTCAATTTGGTTCTGTTATACAGTGTCGTCCAATTGGCATGTTACAAATGGAAGATGAGGCAGGTGATGATGCTAAAGTGCTTGCCGTGCCTATTGATAAATTAACGGGTATGTATAGCAAAGTGAGTTCATTTCGTGATATGCCTTCAACCTTATTAGATACGATTGCTCATTTTTTTGAGCATTATAAAGATTTAGAACCGGGTAAATGGGTTAAAATTAAAGGTTGGGTAGGTGTTGAAGAAGCCAAAACTGAAATAGTGGGAAGTATTGAGCGCTTTCAGAATGCACCTGAAAAACCCTGTTTTTAAAATATGTAAAAGTTTACGATTAAATGTTAACGGATCAAGTTCCTTATTATTTAATCGTGAACAACTAGCCACCTAAATTCCTGCTAAACAAATAAAGTTTGCCCATTTATAGGTGCTGGTTATAATCTTAACGCTTAACGCTTTCTGTCTTAAACATCAAATAAGTTGTTTATAGCGTCAAGCCCTTCATCTACAATCACTTCTAAATCTTCAGGGCTATCTTCATCTGCACAAGCAAGTGTTGTGTAGACTGATAATGATTTTAATGCACAAGCAATTTTAGCCACATCATCAATATTGAGTTCTGCGCCCTCTTTTAGTTCCCAGTTTTCGTCGCTCATATAAAATCCTATTTGTTGTTGGTTATTATTTATAAAATTAAATTATAAATTAGCTGGCGTTTTATTCAATTGCAATAGTTTAAAATTAATGACTGATTTAGGTTAAATGATTGTTAGTCTTGATGCAAATTGAGTTTTCAATTACCATATAACACTATATATTAATATTATAAAGTGAGTTTTTAGATGTCGGAAAGACCAGAAAGCATAATGCCTCCTATCGAAGGTAGTTGTAGTGGTAGAGAAGTCTTTGCCCTGCGCGCATTAGGAGATAGTATGGTACCTGAGTTTGAGCATGGTACAGTGATTATTATCGATCCTGAAGCGGTAGTGAAAGATGGAGCATATGTGGTTGCAAAAGTGAATGGAGAATTCATTTTCAGGCAACTGAGAATCCATAATGATAAATATTTTTTACAGCCACTTAATGATCTCTATGAAACAATCGAAATAAATGGTATTGATGATTTAGAAGGAGTAATTATTCAGTCCGGTAATCGACGTAAAAATATGAAAAAATATACCTGATGAAGTTCATTTTTTCTCATATGAAGCATTATCTCGTTTTAAATTAAAATAAGATAATGCTTAGAAAAAACAATAAAACTACTTTATAGGATAAGGTGCTACTTTATCCAGTTTCCAAATGTCCCGATTATATTCTTCCATTGTTCGATCAGTTGAAAATTTACTACTGGATAGCGTATTTATAATACTCATGGTTGTCCAGCGACTAGTATCCTGATAGGCTGCTGATACCTCCTCCTGAGCATCAATATATGAGCGTAAATCTGCAAGAGTCATCCACATATCATGGGGATTTTTAAGTGTTTCAATTATCGGATCAAATAGCTTGGGTTCGCATTGATTAAAACAACCTGATTCAAGCATGGTTATTACGTTTAAAATGTCCCTGTCGGAATTAATAATGCTTATTGGATCATAATGGCTTCGTGATGCTTCGATTTCTTCGGCAGTAAGGCCAAAGAGAAAAAAGTTATCATCACCAACCTCTTCTCTGATCTCAATATTGGCACCATCTAAAGTACCAATTGTCAGGGCACCATTCATCATAAACTTCATGTTTCCCGTACCTGAAGCTTCTTTTCCTGCGGTTGATATTTGCTCAGAAAGATCGGTTCCTGGACAAATAACCTCCATTGCAGAGACATTGTAATTGGGGAAGAATGCTACTTTTAGAAGCCCATCAGCCTCTGGATCGTTATTGATGATTTCAGCAATATTATTGGTTAATTTGATAATAAGTTTTGCCATCGCATAACCAGGGGCAGCCTTACCGCCAATTAACACGCAACGACTAGTCCAGTTGTTGGTATCACCTGCTTTAATTCGATTGTATAAATGAACGACATGCAGAAGATTCAGTAGTTGTCGCTTATATTCATGAATACGCTTCACTTGAACATCAAATAATGCATCGGTATTAAAATCTACTTTACATTGTTTTTTAACGAGAGCCGCTAATTGTACTTTATTAGCCAGTTTTATTTTTTGCCACTGATGACGAAATTTATTTTTACTTACATGTTTTTGTAGCTGTTTTAATTGTGAGAGATCTTTAATCCATTGTTCGCCGATATGCTCACTGATCAATTGACGCAATTGAGGATTACAGCCTGCTAACCAGCGCCTGGGTGTCACTCCATTGGTTTTATTATTAAACTTTTCGGGCCAGAGTTGATAGAAATCGTTAAAGAGCCCTTTTTGTAACAGCTCTGTATGTAACGCTGCAACCCCATTGACCGAAAAACTACCGACAATCGCCAGGTAGGCCATACGCACATGAGCCACAGGACCTTCTTCAATAATCGACATGCGTTGTATACGTTGTGTATCACCCGGCCAGTGCATGGCTACTTGTTTTAAAAAACGCGAGTTAATTTCATAAATGATTTCTAATAAGCGCGGCAGTAAACATTTAAATAAACCTACTGACCATTTTTCCAGAGCTTCTGGCAGCAGCGTGTGGTTTGTATATGCCATGGTTTTAGTGGTAATCGCCCAGGCTTTATCCCAGGAGTGATTATATTCATCAATCAGCAGACGCATAAACTCAGCGATAGAAACTGTAGGATGAGTATCATTAAGCTGGAAACAATTTTTTTCGGCAAAGTCAGTAAAATCATTGTGGTCCTTTAACCATTCACGAATTACATCTTGCAAACTTGCTGAAGCAAGAAAATATTGCTGGCGTAAACGAAGCTCTTTACCATTTTCACTGGCATCATTGGGATAGAGCACCATGGTGATATGTTCAGCTGAATTTTTTTCTTCAACTGCTTCGGTATAACTACCGGAATTGAATTCATCAAGATCAAACTCATCTGTTGCAGCTGCCTTCCATAGGCGTAGAGTATTAACGGTACCATTTTTAAAGCCTGGAATAGGAATGTCGTAGGGTATTGCCAGTACGTCTCTGGTGCCATCCCAATAGACATTAAGTTTACCTTCTTTATTTGAATGGTATTCGGTATGTCCGCAAAATTTAACTCGTTGTGTGTATTCAGGGCGTTCTAGCTCCCATGGATTACCATTTAACAGCCAATGATCCGTTTCCTCAACCTGATGACCACCTTCAATGTGCTGTTTGAACATGCCATACTCATAACGCAGTCCATAACCTTTTACTGGTAGTTGTAAGCTGGCACAGCTATCGAGAAAGCAGGCTGCAAGTCGTCCCAGACCACCATTACCTAGTCCAGCATCCTGTTCAGTATCGGCAATCTCTTCCATATCAAGACCTAATTGATAAAATGATTCATGAACGGCTTCATTCAAATCCAGATTAAGCATGCAGTTGCTTAATGCTCGACCCATTAAAAATTCGAGTGAAAGGTAATAGGTGCGTTTACAGTCACTGTCTTCGTAAGCATAGTGGGTGCTTTTCCAGCGTTCTATAAGACGATCTCGTAAAGTAAAACCTAAGGCTGTATAGGGGTAATGAGTAGCCTTACAATCTTTGCTACGACCCAAAGTATGGTTGTAATAATATCTAAAGCAGTCAGCTAATGACTTAACATCCATTCCTAATGGCGGTACTGTAGTTAACTCATCAACGGGTTTGCTTTTGAGCATGAGCTTTAAATTACTGAAACTTTTGTACATAGAAAATAATAACCTGATTGAGTTGATATTGGATTAAATTATTATCGCGCAGACAGAGAAATTGTCAAATGGTTTTAGGCCTTACCATGATAGCTCACTGACCAGCTCCTAAAATAATAAATATCCTTATTTATAAGAGTGGCTGTAAAGCGCTTAATCATTATGGTGATCAAATTAAGTGGAGCCGCTAAGGTTTAAACATTGAATAGATACATTAAGCATAACAATTATTTTTTGTTGTGCATTTTTTAATAATTGATTAAAGGTGATAACGGTCATAGTTTTTTTGGATTAGGTTAAGAATTTGACTTTTTCAGGAGGCCATGCTGAACTGCCATGACAGCAGCCTCTACACGAGAATGGATATTAAGTTTTCTCAGGATGGCTTTTACATGCAGTTTAACCGTACCATCAGAAATATCCAGATTGCGCGCAATCACTTTATTACTCTGGCCTTCAGCCAGAAGAAAAAGAATTTCAGTTTCTCTGGGAGTAAGCCCCGAAAAAGGACTGGGTTCTGGTGCTGGAGGCACATGTCCCTGAACAACTTTGGCTAAAATAGGTGTTAAATCTGGCGCTACGACAGTCTTGCCTTCATGGATATCCTGCAAGGCTGTGACCAGTTCATCAGGCTGCATTCCCTTGAGTAAAAAACCCTGTGCTCCACATTGTAAGGCTTCAATCAAATCTCGTTCATCATCAACCGTTGTTAGAATTGCAATGGGCATCTCCTCACCTTGCTTACGAAGACTTTTTAATACTTCGATACCATCCATATCTGGCATCCGCATATCAAGAAGTACCACATCAGGTTTTTTTTCACTGACAATTTTTAAGCCTTCCTGACCACTACCTGCACTTGCAACTACTTCAATACCCATTCGTTCCAATAAACCCTGCAGACCGGCACGGAAAAGGGTATGATCATCAATTAGTAAAACTTTCATAAATATTATCTTTATTGTCAGTTTAGAGCTATTTGTAAAAACAGTTCATTATTGCCACTATTCAGTATCAAGCTCTATGCTTATTATCATACACTCGCTGAATGGTTACTTATTGCTTAGAATTATTATTTAAATTGGCTAACCTAGGAAAAAATTTAACCGATTTTTCAATTACAGTCTGGGAAGGAAATGTTAACAGAATTTGAGTTCCCTCACCAGCTTCTGTTTCAATTGAGATTTTACCGCCAATACGTCGGGCGCGTTCTTCCATAACGTTCATACCAATATGTTCACCTAATCTATTCGTTAGATTAGGATTTTTCATACCGACACCATCATCCTCAATAAGAATTTCACAGTTATCAGAGGTTTTTAATTTAGAATCTTTAATGGCTTTAGGACTGCGGGCCAGAATACGAACAGTACGGGCTTCACTGTGCTTTCTTACATTAGCGAGTGATTCCTGAACAATTCGAACTATCTGAAATTCTTGTTCTGATTTTAAATCAATTGACCACTCGTTCTGAAAAAAGATTGGAATTTTACAATTTGACTGGAAGTCAGCAATTAATTGTTCTAATGACGGAATCAGTCCACGTTGGTTCATTGGCGCTCTAAAATGAGTAATCAGTCCACGAACTTCACGATAGGCTTCATCAATACTTTCATGTAAACGTGTTACTTCTTCACGATTAACAGGAATATTTTCAAGAATATTTTCTTCCATAATTGATACCTGAAAACGTAGGCTTGCCAATGTCTGAGCTAAAGAGTCGTGCAGCTCATGAGCAAGAAGTGTTCTTTCCTTCATGATAGAATGTTGTCTGGAATCCTTATCAAGATTGGCTTTTTCAATGGCCATACCCAGGTGTTTGCCAATACTGGTTAATAATTCTGATAAATCTTCACTCATATAGGCACTGGGTTTATCAATAAATAAGTTATAAATACCCAGGTGTACGCCCTGATGTTCTAGTGGTACAGCAATGATTTCTGCATCATTACCAGCAAAAAGCTCGGTGCCTGATAGTTTGCTGCAATTATTTACCGATACTCCACATTCAACTGAACCCTGGGTTAATGACGTACCGCAAAGGCAGCGCTGTATAGGAACGTAACGTTCTTCTCGGACAAAGTCTTCATTAAGCCCCATGGATGCAACCATCTTCAATTGATCATCTTCGGTGCGCAGGCGTACGGTACCCGCTTTAGCATGGGTTAAACTAATGAGCATTTGTAGAAAACGAGACAAAAGATCATCCAGATCCTCAGAACGATTCATTGATGTGGCGACTTCATAAAGGATATTAAGAGAATGATTTTTTTCTTCAACTTTATGAGTTTGTTTATCAACTTCTTGTTGAAATTCAGCGGACAGGCTTTGTAGTTTGTCACTTAATGAATTGATATCAACGGCCAATTTTGCGAACTCACCGCTTTTGGGCATAGGTAACCGGGCAGTATAATCCTTTTTCTTCATCAGCAGTGCCCAGTTACGTAAATGGATGAAAGGTGTGACAAGATCGTGTCGAATTAAAAAAGAAATACGTAAAATAAAGAACAGGCCTAGCAGTAAAAAAATAAAATTCAGCCAGAGCAATAGGGCACTATTGGTAATATAAAGATTAAGTGCTAAAAAATTAAGTCCGGAAATAATAGTGAGTATAACGCCCAAAGTGATGAGTGGAAGAAATAAGCGACTGTATTTTAAGCGAATTGGTTCTCGCCTAAGGTCTTTGGAGCTATTGGATTGTTTTTTTATTTCTTCAAGAGGCATAATTGTGGATTATATTGGTGGAACCTGTGAGTAATGATTTAACAGTCTACAGAAATCTTATGAAAAAAACGATCTTCCTGTAAGCTGCTAATTACATACAAATAGACTAATTATGTAATTAGCAGGATAAATTCCAGGCTTAATATTACTCTGTGGGTGCTTTGTATGTCGGATCATTAGGGTTTTTGAAAATAAATTGACTGTCTTCACCTTCTACTTCCACAAAGTCAATTTCCATTCCATTGACGACATCGAGTAAATCATTATGCACGATAAGCTTAACGCCTCGGACGTCATAGATGCTGTCATTATCATTCTGCTTATCAAAGCCCATAAGGTATTGGAAACCTTTGTGGCTGGCATGTTTGGTAACGGCAATTCTTACTGGATCGGCTTCACCACCACTGGCTTTAATCTGAGTGGTAATTTGATTGGTGGCATCTTCTGTCAGTTTTATCATAGTTTGTCTCACTTGCTACATTAATTATGTTAAATGGTTGTGTTAATTATTTGCATTTTTTATGCGATGAATAAATTGAATAAAGCGTTCTGCCCAATGGTTTTGACTGGTATCTTGTAGATGAGCATAACAGGCTAAAAGGTTTTTATAAACGATGCCGTCATGCTGACCATCAATTCCATTACCACGATGAATTTTATAAGCATAATTAAGTGGCTTCGAAATGTTAATCAGATGAGAATAATGAAACTCATGGGCAGAAATTATTTTGCTGTTAACAGAATTGCTCTCAGAGCTTATGGATTCTATTGTTTGTGTTGGAGGCTCTTCTAATGAGCCCGAAGAGTTTGCAGGCCAGGGCATTAATGCAGTTTCACTGTATCGAATGAGTCCTCGTCCCTGGGGTGTTTCTTCCATTTTTGCATCAGCAGGAACAATACCAACCATATCTATTTGTGTTTCATTCCAGATGAGGCTGCGACATAAATACATCAGGCCGCCGCATTCAGCATAAGTGGGTAAGCCATTTTCAATAGCATTGTAAACAGATTGACGAAAAGAGTGATTTGCATTTAATTCCAGCTGACGCTCTTCAGGAAAACCACCGCCAATAAATAATCCATCAATATTATCCGGTAGCTGTTGATCAACTAAAGAATTAACTTCAATCAGTTCGGCGCCAACAGCTTCTAATGCTTCAAGATCACCAGGATAATAAAAACCAAAAGCACTATCATTGATATAGGCAAGACGTATCTGAGCAGCAATTGGTTGGGTGTTGGGTATTGTTTTAATGACACTTTTTAAATGTTTTGGAGAATGCAGGTGACTAATATCGATAATTTGTTCCAGGTTAACCTGAGACGAAATAATTGAACCGATATCGGTAATCTTCTTTTGTGCCTCACCATCTTCATTACTGGGCATCAGGCCAAGGTGGCGCTCAACAATTTCAAGACGCTTATCTTTGTGTACCGCACCTAAAACAGAGACATCAGTATAATGTTCAATCACTGAACGCAATTTACTTTCATGACGGGAACCGCCCAATTGATTCAAAATGACACCGGCAATATTGATTCCAGGATCAAATGACTGATAACCGAGAATTAAAGGAGCCACTCCTCTTGTCATTCCCCGCGTGTCAAGAACAAGGATCACTGGTGCATCAACTAATTTTGCAATGGCCGCATTACTATTACTACCGTCTAAATCAAGACCGTCATAGAGACCTTTATTGCCTTCAATCAGACTGATATCACAAGAAGTCAGCTTTCGAGAAACGAGTTGCAGTATCTCATCCCGTGTCATGGTATTGAAGTCAAGGGTATAGCAGGGTTTACCAGCGGCACTGCCATGCCATAGGGGATCGATATAGTCAGGCCCTTTTTTAAATGGCTGAACATTCAAACCATTATTTCTTAACGCTGATAACAGGCCAATAGTAATGGTTGTCTTGCCTGAAGATTTATGAGCGGCTGAAATAAATAACGGGGTTGCTGAAATTGGCATGTTTATAAGATAAGGGCAAATTCGATTTTTTCAAGTAATGCTGCAGTGATGAGAGGGTGTAAATAATAATGACTTTTTTTAATAGGAAGCCATAAAAAAAGGCCACATAAGTGACCTTTTTTATAAGATAAAAGCAAGGATATTAACGCTTCCAGGCAGAATCTTTTTCTTCATGAGCCATATCTAGAACTTGAACGGCTTTTTCCATGAAATCATTTTTATAAGTTTCTAATTCATGTCCAGCACCAGGATTGTAGTAGTCATCTGGGTGCATACCATTTTCATTTTCAAATTTAATGAATTTTCTTTGCATTTCAAGTAATTCTTGAATTAGTTCTGCTTTAGTGCTCATTTAATGTCTCCAATAAACTGATTTGCTCAGCTATAGCTAATAATTTGAACATAATATATCTGAGAAAATGCTTATATACTATATCTACAATGGGTAATACAAAACTAATAATGCCTAATTTTGTATGTCTTGTTACAATTTAGTAACCACCTTTACGCTTGCTTTCTGGCAAGCCTGAAATACGACCGCCTTGTTTACTAGGGTCTTGCGGGAACAGGTTATACAGATCTTTAGAACCGATTTTTTCACCCCATGTTGAACCCATTTCTTTAATGAGTGCACGAGTATTTGGATTTTTGCCACCGTTATTAATAAACTGATCGCGCAGGAAATTAATCAGATCCCAATGTTTATCAGTTAATTCAATATCTTCATCTGCAGCCATCTGTGTTGCCAGGCCTTCGCTCCAATCTGCAATATCAACAAGATATCCATTAGCGGTTGTTTCTATTTCTTTACCATCAAAAGTAATAGCCATTGAATCTGCTCCATAAAAATTTCATAAAAAGCGTTTTATGAATGAATTTGTATATTATAAATTAATTTAGGTAATTGATAATATATGAGTTTAAAATAAAATACACCCCCAAAAAGAGATAGAATTTTATTGTGAATAACAGTTATGAGAAAATTTTTTATTAAATTAATAGACTTAATCTGTAGAATTAACAGCAGTAATTCCTTTTTGTGGGATAAAAACGCCACAACCATAACTATAATATTCGCCAATACCATTTTCTTGTAATTTAATTGATTCTTCTGGTGAAATATCGGCAATCATTAAGCTACGCGTTTTTATCATTCCGGAAGGTGTCTTTAACTGATGTGATTTCCCGCATAGCATTTTTCGGACTTGTATATCCAGGGCATTAATTTGCTGTTGAACCGTTCGTAAAAAAGCTTCTTCATCGTCGTCAGTATCTGGGATATGTACATGACGTGCAACGATTGTGGTCATCGTGCTCAATAAATGAATATCTGACGTCCCAAATGTTAGATCATTACCATCAATAGAAATAGTTTTACCGCTTATCGATTGCAGTTCAACCAATTTATGATATGGAATACGAATTTTAAGACGAGTGCGACGGGATAATTGAATCAGTTCATCATCAAAGCCATCAGAGCGAACCCAGCCATTTCCAGATTGAGGAATATAAATATGATGAATTGCTGCTTGTGATTCGCTTTTGAACCACGGTAATAAATCAGATAAGGCATCAGTTAAAGCCCAGGCATGATCAAGCTTTATTTGTTTACAAGAGACCTTGAATGACAGATCAATGACATTTTCAGGTGCTTGAAACTCATCAGGGGCTTCCTCTTCACTCCAAAACATAATAAGTACTCTTTTATTTGGAAGGACTGGTAAATTTGGCTTCTAAATCGGTTTCCCATTCATCAGGTGTATCAGGGTAGGGTGGCTTGATATCAATATCAAAAAACATTTCACCCTCAATTGCTTTACTTTGAATTAACTGAATTAAATCAGAATAAGATTCTAATTGATGATTCTGAATTAAAACTTCACTTAAAATTAACATAGAAAATTTCTCAATAATGAATGTGTTGAAGAATAAAATGGGTTTAAAAACATCAGATTTCAAGTGTACAACAGTTAATTTATTAAGGATAAGTTGACCTTTATCAGTATATGTTAATAAAGGATAGGATATAATTAAAAAATTATAATGCTTATGGATATAAAATGAAGAACTAACGGCAGACAAGTAATTATCTGTAACAATATAAATAGCCCTTTAAAATCAAGGTTTATTGTAAACAGATTCTTTAAGTAGTTGATAAGTCATTTTATTTCTTTAATTAGATTATATGAAATAAAAAGGTGTACCCCCAAGTGGGTAGTAGTAAGGAGGGTATGCCTCCCAAAGGAAGGGTTTAATAGTTTATTATTAAGTCCTAAAATTCACACCATTGTTTTTTGTGTGCCTTGAGATAAATGAGATTATCGTGTATCTTTGCAAGGCTCAAGATTATTGTTTTAAGCTGATTTATGCTCCTTTAATCAAGGAAAGAAAATGGCTTAAAACGGAATTAAATGACTAAACGATATTTTGTTAGTAGCACCAAATTTACCCAAGGGAGAAAACTGTGCCTAAAGTAACGATATATGATACTCCAATGCTAGATGAGCTGGAAAATGGTGAATGGCCTAGCTTTATCTCATCATTCAAGCGTTTAAGAGATGACCATCCTGATGAGCGTATCAATTCAATGGTTGGCGGACTATTAGGCCAGCTGGAACATTCCTACGAAACGCGTATGGGTTGGTGGAAAGGTGGTACTGTTTCTGTATTCGGTTACGGCGGCGGTATTATTCCACGTTTCTCTGAAGTAGCTGGACACTTTCCTGAATCAAAAGAATTCCACACAGTGCGTATTCAGCCGCCAGCAGGTAACTTCTATACTGCTGATATTCTGAATCAATTGGCTGATGACTGGGAAAAGCATGGTTCTGGCTTACAAACTTTCCACGGTCAAACTGGTAACATCATGTTTATCGGTTCAACTACTGATGAAATGCAGCCGTTCTTTGATAAGCTGAACTCTTATGGTTTTGACCTGGGTGGTGCTGGACCTTGTGTGCGTACAGCAATGGCCTGTGTTGGTGGTGCTCGTTGTGAGCATTCCTGTGCTAATGAACAAGGTTTAATGCGTCACCTGGTGAATGAATTCCAGGATGATTTACATAGACCAGCACTACCATATAAATGGAAGATTAAAGTGTCTGGTTGTCCAAACGATTGTACCAATGCCATTGAACGTGCAGATATGGCGGTAATTGGTATCTGGCGTGATGATATGAAAGTTGATCAGAACGAAGTTAAGGCATTTGTTGAAGCAAAAGGTCGTGACTATGTGATTGACAATGTGACGGATCGTTGTCCTTCCAATGCGATTAAACTGGCTGATGACAATACACTTGATGTTAATAACAAAGAATGTGTTCGTTGTATGCATTGTATCAATGTCATGACTAAGGCTCTTGCTCCGGGTGATGATACGGGTGTAACCATTCTGATTGGTGGTAAGCGTACTTTGAAAATTGGTGACATGATGGGTACCGTCGTCGCACCATTCATGAAAGTTGACACCATGGAAGAGATTGAAGAGCTGGTTGAATTAACTGGTGAAATGATTGATTTCTTCGCAGAAAATGCTTTAGAGCATGAGCGTACGGGTGAGATGATCGAACGTATCGGTCTGGTTAACTACCTGGAAGGTATTGGTCTTGAACTCGATCCAAACATGGTTAGCGAACCACGCCAGTGTTCATACGTGCGTATGGATGGCTGGGATGAAGAAGTTAAGAAGTGGTATGATAAGAAAGCAGAAGCTGCTACCGCATAAATCAATTTTTCAACAGTAATTTGAATTGTCATTATCGGAAATTAAAAATTTACCAGATAATGACAGCAAGTTTATTAGAATAGGAAATAACAATGGCTGCAGATAGACCTCAGATGCCTATTGAATCCGGTGCTCCAGATGGATTTCAGTATATGCATCCAACAATGCGTAGAAATTTTGGCTTGTGGAAATACCATGAGAGACCACGTCCAGGTGTGTTAAAGCACGTTGCTCATAGCGGCGATGAAATATACACTATACGTGTGGGTACTGCCCGTATTCTTGATGTTTATACATTAAGAGAAATTACCCGCATCGCTAACGAATTAGGCGACGGTTTCATCCGTTTCACGATTCGTTCTAACCTCGAATATATGGTTGACAGCGAAGCAAAAGTTGCTCCAATGATTGAAGCAATTGAAAAAGCCGGTTTAATTGTCGGTGGTACCGGACCTACCATTACTGCACCTTCTCATACACAGGGTTGGCTGCACTGTGATATTCCAGGATCAGATGCATCAGGTGTTGTTAAATCAATGATGGATGAACTGGTTGACGAATTTAAACGTGAAGAAATGCCTAACCGTGTTCATATCACAACTTCTTGTTGCCAGATTAACTGTGGTGGTCAAGGTGATATCGCGATAAACATTCAACACACCAAGCCACCTAAAATTGCTCATGAATTAGTTGCTAATGCCTGTGAACGTCCAACAATTGTTGCTCGTTGTCCAGTGGCTGCTATTCGTCCAGCGATGGTTGATGGTAACCCAACATTAGAAGTTGATGAGAAGAAATGTATCTGTTGTGGTGCATGTTATCCTCCTTGTCCTCCAATGCTGATTAACGATGCGGTTCATACCACATTAGCAATCTGGGTGGGTGGTAATCACTCAAATGCACGTGGCAAGCCAACATTCCAGAAACTGGTTGCTGCTGGTATCCCAAATAATCCACCTCGCTGGCCTGAAGCAACCGCTTTAGTTAAGCGTATCCTGAAAGTCTACAAAGAAGACGCTAAGGATTGGGAACGTATGAATGACTGGATTGAAAGAATTGGCTGGTTTGGATTCTTCGAGAAAACAGGTCTGCCATTCACCAAGTTCCATATTGATGACTGGAGAGGCGCACGTAACAGCCTTAATGCTTCTACACATATTCACTTTTAATGACTATGGGCTTCTACGGAAGCCCAATGGTTGAAACAGGTAACATCCTTAATGAAATTTACATTATTAATTAATGAAGGACCTTACCAGCACCAGGCATCAGATACAGCGTATCAATTTGCCAAGGCTGCTTTAGAAAAAGGTCATGAAATTTATCGTGTGTTCTTTTATAACGATGGCGTTAATAACGCGACTCGTTTGGCTATTCCACCTCAGGATGACCGTAATATTACGGAAAACTGGGCTGCTTTAGCTAAAGAACATGAATTGGATATGGTTGTTTGTATTGCTGCTGCACAACGTCGTGGTATGTTGGATGCTGATGAAGCAGGAAGACAGGGTAAAGATGCAAACAATATCCACCCGGCATTCCGTATTTCTGGCTTGGGTCAGTTAGTGGAAGGTGGTATCCAGGCTGATCGTTTATTAACATTTGGTGATTAAGAGGAAACAATATGAGTGACGGAATAAAGAAATTCATGTTTGTGAACACTAAGGCACCTTATGGTACAGTTTACGCATTGGAATCATTGGAAGTGGTCTTAATTAGTGCTGCATTTGATCAATCAGTCAGCCTGGTTTTTTGTGATGATGGAGTCTTCCAGATTGCCAACAACCAGAATACAGATGGTTCAGGCATGAAAAACTTTTCACCAGCATACAAAGCCCTGGGTGACTATGATATCAACAAGCTTTATGTTGAGAAAGAGTCTTTAGAAGAACGTGGTTTATCTCTGGATAATCTGATGGATCTGACTTATGAAGATGAAGATGATGATTGGGCAGAAAAACCATCTATAATACTTGTTTCACGCGCTGAACTTGCTGATCTGATGGATGAGCAGGATGTTGTGATTAGTTCTTAAGGACGCTCTTGAGGAGAGATATAAATGGCAATGTTACACACTGTAAATAAATCACCTTTTGAACGTAGTTCACTGAATTCGTGTCTGAATAAATCAAAAGAAGGCTCAAGCATTCTGCTGATAGAAGATGCAGTTGTAGGTGCATTGAAAGGTACTAAAGTTGCGGACGATTTGTCTGCAGCGATTGCAAATAAAAACGTCTATGTTTTAGGTTCAGACCTGAACACACGCGGTTTTACAGAAGCAGACATTCTTGACGGCATCAAAACCGTTGATTATGCAGGTTTCGTTGATTTGGTAGCCGAGCATTCAAACGTTCAGTCTTGGCTGTAAATTTATATTAACATTTAAATATTGGAGTTAAATAATGGCTACTATTACTGTAGAAGGTAAAGAGATCGAAGTTGATGAAGAAGGTTATTTAGTTGACCTTGGCGCATGGTTTCCTGCAATTGCTACTGAAATGGCAAAAATCGACGAAGTTGAAATGGGTGATGATCACTGGGACATCATTAATTTCCTACGTGAGTACTATGAAGAGTACCAAATTGCACCAGCAGTTCGCGTTCTGACTAAAGCTGTTGCCAAAAAACTGGGTAAAGAAAAAGGTAATTCTAAGTACCTTTATGAGTTATTCCCTTATGGTCCTGGTAAGCAAGCATGTAAATTTGCTGGTCTTCCAAAACCAACTGGTTGTGTATAACACAACAAAAAATAATTTCTGCTGAATGGTAGAAATTCATGTGCAGAAAATTTTCTCCTAAAAGAAGGATTTCTGCACACTGTTTAAAAATTACTAATGGGTAGGTAATATGTCAGCGTTTTATGCGCTACTTTTTACAGTGGCTTTTCTTGTCCTGATAATCGGACTTACGAAAAAAATTATTCAATATTCTCGGGTGCCTGCACCTTTGAAAATACCGGTCACACCTGCTCCTTTAACAAAGGGTGGTGTGGCCATTAGACTGGCTAAAGAAACAATCTTATTTACCGCCTTATTCCGTTCCAATAAATGGACCTGGCTGTTTGGCTGGTTATTCCATGTGAGCCTGTTTGTGGTTCTACTAAATCATTTACGCTTTTTCATCAAAGATGTACCACTACCCTTAGTGTTGTTGCAAAATGTGGGCGAATACGCGGCTTTTACAATGTTTATAGGCCTGGCTGGACTTCTTATTCGCCGTATTTTTGTGGCTCGAGTTAAATATATCTCATCTCCATCTGACTATCTATGGCTGATATTACTTATGGTTATAGGTTTTAGTGGTATCGTCATGCGTTTTATCTCTCATACGGATATTGTCGCAGTAAAAGAATTTTCTTTAGGTTTATTAGCATTTGACTGGCAGGCATTACCAACAGATTTTCCATTAATGGTGCATTTGTTCTTAGTCGCCGTGTTAATGATTTTATTGCCTTTTAGTAAGCTGCTTCATATTCCTGGTTTGTTTTTTGCACCGACGCGTAATCAAGTTGATAACCCTCGTGAAGAAAGACATATTGCACCATGGGCTGCTGAATTAGATGCAGAAAAGAATAAAGCACAACCTAAATAAGTAAAGAGCTCTATATTATAAGTATTGATTATTAACTGCTTATAATAGTTCTTATAGTAATAGTTCTTAGGAATATTTTGAGGATTTAGAAAAGTGGCAGACTTTGAAACTCCCAAGTTTAGAGAGTATCCAGTTGTTCCCCAGATTAAAGAGGGTGAAATGGCTGGTGACGGACCGTTCGTTTCACGTGCGGAATTTGATACTGATCTAGGCTACCCTGGTGAATTACCAGAAGACTGGAAAGAAAAAACACTGGATAAAATGGGCGACCTGTTAGGTCGTTATCGTTCACTCCAGGTTTTTATGGATTCATGCATCAAATGTGGTGCCTGTACCGATAAATGTCATTATTTTATCGGCACGAATGATCCCAAAAATATGCCTGTATCTCGTCAGGATTTGATGAGAAAAGTCTATCGTCGTTATTTCACTTTTGCGGGTAAATATTTCCCCAAATTGGTTGGTGCTGTTGACTTAACAGAAGATGTACTGGATGAATGGTATAATTATTACCACCAATGTTCAGAATGTAGGCGTTGTTCAGTCTTCTGTCCAATGGGAATTGACACAGCTGAAGTCACTATGGCAGCACGTGAAATTCTCGCTAACGTTGGTAAGGCACAA
Organism: gamma proteobacterium symbiont of Bathyaustriella thionipta; assembly: GCA_025656775.1. Classification (GTDB taxonomy): domain Bacteria; phylum Pseudomonadota; class Gammaproteobacteria; order GRL18; family GRL18; genus GRL18. The sequence goes on along the minus strand of JAHXHI010000270.1, from coordinate 9,186 downwards.
AAATATTCAAATCAGATTATCCAAAAAGTCTATAAGATTGGTAATAACTTAGGCTTACCGGGACCTGCACTAGAAGGTATTTTAGAAGATCTCGAAGAAGAAGTTGAAGAAGATACTGGCGTACCTGTTAAATACAATATGGATAAAGAGGGCTGTGACGCATTATTGATGACACCTTCTGCAGATTTCTTTGCTGAACCCCACATTGACGGCTTAATAGGGTACGGTAAGGTCCTTCATGAACTGGGGATTACCTGGACTGTGAGCTCTGAAGCTTCTGAAGCAGCAAACTTTGGTCTGTTTATTGGTAGTTATGACAATATTCAACGCGTTTCTATGCGTATTCGTGAAGCAGCAATCAAACTAAAAGTTAAGCGTATTATTTTTGGTGAGTGTGGCCATGCCTGGCGTGTTGCGTACAGCTTCCTCAATACTCTGGCCGGTCCTTTTGATTTTCTGGATCAAAATTATCCAATCCCACAACATATTCTTGAAGTCACTTATGGTGCACTGCAGGAAGGTAAGTTGCGCATGAACAAAGAAGAGAATGATCATTTGACCATGACCTTCCACGATTCATGTAATATTGCACGGGCATCGCGTATGGGTGATTACCCCGGTGGGCAATTCGATATACCAAGAGCAGTTATACAAGCTGCTTGTAATAATTTTGTGGATATGGACTCAGATACCATCAAAGATGCAACCTTTTGTTGTGGCGGTGGTGGTGGTCTATTGACCGATGACCTGATGGAATTACGTATTAAGGGTGCTTTACCAAGAATGGAAGCACTTAAACAAGTAACAGAAGAAAGTGGTGTAACCAACATTGCTGCCATTTGTGCAATTTGTAAGAGTCAGTTTACCAAAACATTACCTTATTATGGCTTCGAAATGGATGCCATTATGAGTGTTCATCAACTGGTTAGTGAAGCAATCGTCATGACCGGTAGTGAACAGGAAAAAGATCTGGATGGTACAGATGAGGAAGAAGCTGAGTCCTAGACTCTCTTTACCTTGTTTCCATTATATAAATAATTTTTTTTAAAGATTCAACGTAGCAATTTAAAAATTGCACCAAATATAGCTTGATAGGAGAAAGATAAATGTCAACTGCTGATACAGCTCCGAAGAAACTAACAAATACTCGTTTTACAGAGACAAGGTTAGAACACACTGATAAACAGGAGTGGAATACCTGGACTGACAATATTTTTCAGGCTGGTTGGACACATAAATGCCCAACGTATATTAATAGAACTCCCCCATGTCAGGGCAGTTGTCCGGCTGGTGAAGATATTCGTGGCTGGTTAGATATTATTCGTGGTATGGAAAAACCAACTCACGAAGGCATGTCTAAAGAAGAATACGCATTCAGACGTTCTACTGATGCAAACCCTTTTCCATCAGTAATGGGGCGTGTTTGTCCAGCACCTTGTGAAGATGGCTGTAACCGTAATGAGCTTGATGATAATGTGGGTATTAACTCAGTAGAGCAGTATATCGGTGATAGTGCTCGTGCAGCAGGATACAAGTTTCAAGCTGCAGAACAAGACAGTGGTAAGAAAGTGGCTATCATCGGCGGCGGTCCAGCAGGTCTGGCGGCCGCTTATCAACTGCGTCGTATTGGTCATGCCTGTACCGTATTTGATGATCATGCAGAACTAGGCGGCATGATGATGTATGGTATTCCAGGTTATCGTGTACCTCGTGATATGCTGGAACATGAAATGAATCGTATTGTTGAAATGGGTGTTGATGTTAAATTAAACACTCGAGTTGGTACTGATGTTAAAGTAGAAGATTTAGAAAATGACTATGACGCCATTCTTTGGGCTATCGGTTGTAAAGAAGGTCGTGGTCTGCCTATTGAGGGTTTTGATGAAGCACCTAATTGTATCAGTGGTGTTGCTTTCCTTGAAGCATTTAATGATGGTCGCTTAAAAGTATCATCAGAAAAAGTGGTTTGTATTGGTGGTGGTGATACCTCAATTGACGTTGCATCGGTTGCTCGTCGTTTAGGTAATATCAAAAACACGGCAGAAAAAGATTTCGCTGAAAACGTAGTTTTAGGACACACAGCTCACGATGTTGCTGACTCAGCAAATAAAGATGGTGCAGATGTCACATTACTATCACGCTCTTCAATTGAGAATATGCCTGCTGCGCAACACGAAATCGATGATGCGTTACGTGAAGGTGTGACAATTACTGGTTGTGTAAGTCCTGTATCTGTCGTACGAGATGATAGCGGCCGTGCTACTGCGCTGCGTGTTATCAAACTTGAAGAAGATGGTAAAACACCTATTGAAGGTTCTGAATACGATATTGAAGCCACTTTAATTGTTTCAGCAATTGGTCAAAAAGGTGATATGACCGGTATCGAAGATATGGATAATGGTTATGGCTTCATTGATGGTGATGCACACTATCAGGTGAAAGGTAAGCCCGGTCACTTCCTTGCAGGTGATATCGTACGCCCTCACTTATTAACAACGGCTATTGGTCAGGCTGCTATCGCATCTGAAACCATTCATCACTATTTAACTAATAAAGATGAAGACCTGAAAAAGCGTCCCAAAGTTGATAAGCATACTTTCTCACTGGAAAAGAAACTGGATGATACTGGTTTAGCACCTGAAGCTTCACCGGTACATGGCCACAATAGTATTCGTGGTACTAATGATGCAAATTTTGCCATTCATAACTACGAAAATCGCTCAGCCAATGACATTATCAGTCATGATAAGTTGTTCCTGGGGCACTTTGAATATGAACCACGTCATGTTCGTGAAACAATTGATGTTCATTCAGATGAAGTGTTAGGTCATTTCTCTGAGCGTCTGGTTGCTCTTTCTGAAGAAGATATTGTTGCTGAAGCTAAGCGCTGTATGAGTTGTGGTATGTGTTTCGAGTGTGATAACTGTGTTATCTATTGTCCTCAAGATGCTGTTAAGAAAACACCAAAAGCGCAATCAACTACGGGTCGTTATGTCTATACAGATTATGACCGCTGTATTGGTTGCCACATCTGTAAAGATGTTTGCCCAACAGGTTACATTGATATGGGATTAGGCGATTAATTCGTTCAAGGCTGATTAACTGGATTTGAGCGGTTAATCAGCCTTAAGACAGTTAAAGTGCCTTGAGCAAAATAAGCAGGAGAATAAATGTGCGGTTGCAACTAAATATTGATTTTAGTTTTAACTCTTTCTTTAATAAAAAGAGTTTGCAGAAATTGCCACTCGCTGTAGCGGGGCTGGCATTAATTGCCAGCTTTAATACTGTTAATGCAAGTCAGAGCGATCTGGGTCCGAGTATTACTATTCAGGAGACCAGTGGTGAAAAGTGTGTATTACCTTCTGAGGAAATGCGTCGCCAACATCCTGACCTACTTAAACATGACAGAATTAAAACGTTACGTGAAGGTGTAAGAGCTAAAGCTGACGGTGGAGTACTTGATGGCAGTCTGAAACAGTGTGTAAATTGTCATGCAGTTAAAGATGATAATAACAAATATGTTCGTATTGATAATGATCAGCATTTTTGCGTATCATGCCATCAGTATGCGGCAGTATCAATAGATTGCTTCCAGTGTCATAGAGATATTCCAGAAGGCAGCGGAGATTTTCATGCTCTGTCAAACCATAAGGAAGTTAACTATAACGCAGTTGTTCCTGGTACTTATAGCCTGACCGTTCAAGATATGGCCAATATTGCGCCTGAGGTTCATTCTGATGACAATTAATATTGAAAATGAAAAACAGCAAGATACTACTGAAATAGAATCTTCACGCCGGAATTTTATTTTCGGGTCTGTTGCCGCAGCAGGACTTAGCGTAGCGCCTGGTGTAATGTTGTATCAAACAGCTAATGCTCGCTCTCTCAGTGAGAAAGCGTCTTCAAAAGTACGTTGGGGCATGTTGGTTGATACTTCTAAACAGGTCGACTGGAATAAATGTGTTGAAGCCTGTAATAAAGAACATGGTTTAAACAATGAAACTCATTCCAGAGATGATCAAAAAACACAATATATTCGAGTTGTTGATGTAACCAATAAAGGTACCGGATATAGTATGTCCCTGCCTGTCATGTGTCAGCATTGTGAACAAGCACCCTGTGTTGACGTCTGTCCTACAGGCGCTTCTATGACACGTCCTGATGGCATTGTTCTTGTTGATCGCCACCGTTGTATTGGTTGTCGTTATTGTATGATGGCCTGTCCTTATAAGGCTCGCTCATTTGTACATGAAGTACTGTCGGATCAAACTGAAAATACCCCTCGTGGTAAGGGCTGTGTTGAATCTTGTAATATGTGTGTAAATCGTGTTGATAACGGTCAGGACCCTGCCTGTGTTGAAGCAAGTGACGGTGCAATTGTTTTTGGTGACTTGAATGATCCAAATAGTGCTATTTCAACACTGCTTAAAGAACATGGCGGTAAACAAATTCGAGCTGACCTTAAATTAAACCCTGGTGTTCACTATCAAGGCATTTAGTCATCGAATGAGTATTAATCACTTAATATCTGCTGTAACGAGTAAATAAAATGAAAAAATTACACTTTCTCGAAGTAGAAGGGAATACAAAAGGCTTTTATACCTTCCTTGGACTATTTGGTCTTATTTCCGTAATCGGCATGCTTGCCGCTTACTATATGGAGCATAATGGTCACTGGGTTACTGGTATGAGTAATCAGATCATCTGGGGTACACCTCATGTGTTTGCAATCTTCCTGATTGTTGCCGCTTCTGGTGCATTGAACGTAGCCTCTATATCATCTGTTTTTGCTAAAACGGCTTATAAACCTCTGGCACGCTTATCAGGTATGCTTGCATTAGCTCTGCTTTCTGGCGGTTTAGTAGTACTTCTGCTTGATTTAGGTCGACCTGACAGATTGATTGTTGCCATGACAAAGTTTAACTTTGTTTCAATCTTTACCTGGAACATCTTTTTATATACTGGTTTTATGGGTATCGTCGGCATCTATCTATGGACTATGATGGATAGACCTTATAATAACCTGACCAAGAAAGCGGGTATGGCGGCATTTATCTGGCGTCTTGTTCTGACGACTGGTACAGGTTCTATTTTCGGCTTCTTAATTGCTCGTGAAGCGTATGACTCAGCATTATTAGCACCGATGTTCATTATTATGTCTTTCTCTTTCGGACTGGCATTTTTCTTATTAGTTCTTATGGGATCCTATAAATATACAGACCGTGAATTAGGCGACTACATTGTAAATCGTTTAAAGAATTTATTAGGTGTTTTCGTTGCAGCAGTATTTTATTTTGTCATTGTTTACCACATAGCCAACTTATACTCAGCGGACCATAGAGGAATAACTACCTTTATATTAGCCGATGGTGGTATTTATACCTTCCTATTCTGGGTAGTACAAATTGTTCTTGGTTCATTACTACCTCTTGGCCTACTTTATGGTCCAACAGGTAATAACCGAACAATGATTGGTCTGGCATCTGTATTGGTTATTATAGGCGGTATGGCTCAGCTTTATGTCATCATTATTGGTGGACAGGCATATCCAATGCACCTCTTCCCTGGAATGGAAGTGAGCAGTTCTTTTTATGATGGTGTTGTCGCTTCTTACTCTCCTTCTTTACCTGAAGTTTTATTAGGTCTGGGTGGTTTTGGAGTAACTCTGTTGTTAGTAACAGTGGCTGTTGCTGCATTGAAATTTTTACCGGCAAGTCTGGCTGATGCAGTAGCTGATCCGCATAGTAAGTAATTGTTTAGATTGCTCATAAAAAAACCGGCTTAGGCCGGTTTTTTTATGTCTGGTGTCATTTGTCAGAAAGCGATCAGGTATCCGCCCACATTTGTACCAATTTGATATAGGTTACATCAACACCCTGGGTCTCTTCAGCTTTTGGATTTTCTCTTAGCATCTTTTCTCTTGCCTGCCAAAGCTCATAAAGTACTTCACGTTTATTGGCATCTTGAATCATACTTTGTGCCCAGGTGACACATACGAGGCGTTCACCTGAAGTTACTTCATTAACATAGTGCCAGCTGGTTGAAGGGTAAACAATGGCGCTACCGGCTTTTAATCGTGCTCTATGTTCACCGTACTTGGTAACAATAACAAGATCACCACCTTCATACTCATCAGGATCATTAAGGAAAATGGTCGTTGATACATCAGTGCGGTACATATTAGGCATTTGACCCATTATTGGGTTATCAATATGGCCACCATAACCCATTCCCTGACGATAGCGGGCTAAAAAAGGGGCTCCGATTTTTTTCATCATTACTGCTGCTTTATAGGTTTCATTATTGATCAGGCTGCCCATAAGTATATTATTCAATGATTGCATTTGTTGTGAATTATCCTGAACTAACTCTTCATTTTTCTTCACGTTTTGAGCCACATCACCAGCAGATATTTTTCCATCAACAAAGTTTGCCTGTTTTAAAACGGCTTGAATGGATTTTAACTGCTGGGGATTTATCACATCGGGTATTTCGATTAACACAACACAGAACTCCCTGTTTTATTATTAAATAATGTTTTCCAGTGTATCAGGGATATTGATCTTTATTCAACTATCCCCATATTATTTATTCATATTCAATGGAACATTTATAAGCTTACCTTATGCTATGAGATGTCATTTATAAATGTGGTGTTCCTATTTATTTTTTCTATGAGATGAGGCAGCTATGATAAGAGTTTTGAATGTCGTAATTGATGGTCAGATGTATAGTATTAATGTTGAAGAAGATATGGTTTTATCGGGTTCACCATTATTCAATAAAATGGATGAAGATATGAATAAAGGCTGGACCCTGAGTAAGGAGTTCGTTGCAAATCCAAACATTACCCAGCGTTGCCAAATTGTTGGTGATAAATTATTAACGGCTATTGAAGATGAAAATGAACAAATGAAAACCATGATGGCGGGCTATATTTTATCTCGTGTGCCTAATATTATGACCATTCATATTGATAATACCGGTGAAATTTTTGAAACTCAAATTGAATTAGCGCCCTAATAGCATTTAATACATCGGAATTAATTATTATGAGAATGAAGTCAAAATGGGGTAAAAATGGCAGGCAGCGTACTGTTGCTGACAACGCCAGTGCTGCAGCGTTTATTGCATGGCGTATTGCTCAGGATTCCTTACTGGATCTTGAAAATGAGCAATATCAAACGGATAGTCTGAGCCAGCGTATGGATGTCATCGTTGAGTTTGTGATTTTTCTCGCGCACCTGGCTGATCGTATTACCTATGAACGTATGACGCCTGATGAGAGAGAAGAATTTGTAGTCACTATGGTCAAGCACCTTGCCAGAACACATCAATCCAGTATGGAAGAAATTGATGGGATAAAAGATTATAAAGAAGATTTTATTAATCTGGTTAATGAGCGTATGTCTGATTATGCTGATATGCCCTATGAAGATGGAGAACCCAGTTTTGTCATGAAACGATACCTTGGTTCCAAAGTTCAGGCTGTAATGGGAGAACACTTCAATAAATGGATTGAGACTCAGGTGCTTGAAATAAATGCGCCTAATGCAATTAAGCTTTTAAATAAAGCAATAGACGATCTTTATAAGCCAGCATTTTAATCCAAATCAGAATAAGTTTCCTAAACCACACCATAAAACCGGTCATATCTGAGTCAATTTCTGATAATTGGCTACTATTGATATCTTTATCCTAATGAGTAACGTTAGATTACAATTATTTGTTTTTCTAACGTTGATAATACACTAACCCTCGTCTATCCTTAGAGCAAATAATTAAATGTAAAAAAATTATAAGTGGAAAATGTTTAGAAAAATATAGTGAATGGATGCAGCCATTTCTAAAATAGGTACCTGATTCTATATAACTCTTGATTAACATCAATATTATAATATTCTAATAAAATTTTATGTTGATTGTATTTCTTTTTCAGTTAATATGAATCCATAACTTTTAATCTGCATTTGATTCCTTTGTTATCAATTGACGGAAAATGATAGGGGTTCTAATTTTGGCGCTAAATTCTTTGTTTTATAGTGAAGTTCGGTCACATCAGTTGTTTAATGGCTTATCTGATGAGAGCTTTCAGTGTATTTCACAAAATTCAGGATTAATTTCATTAAAAAAGAATGAGATCCTTTTTGAGTGTGCTTATGAGGCCAATTATTTCTTTTTGGTGCGTACGGGACAAATAACCTATTATCAGCATTCACTCGATGGCAATGAAAAGATCATAGATATTTTTGAACCTAATCAGACATTTGCAGAAGCATGTATGTTTAGTGAAAGTAAATGCTATCCTGTTAATGCCAGAGCGACTTGTAACACAGAATTATTTTATTTTGATCTAAATAAATTTAAGTCTCAACTATACCTCTCAAATGATTCCTACTTTTCCATGATGACGGTAATGAGCAATCGCCTGAAATCGCTCACTCAGGAAATAGTTGAGCTGTCTATTCATGATGCACAATATCGATTGGTGAGTTATCTTTTACAGAAAAGTTGCGATCAGAATTATCAATTTTGTCAGCCGGTTGTAAAATTATCATCGACAAAATCGTTACTTGCATCACGTTTGTCTATTACGCCAGAAACATTTTCACGAATTCTTTCACGCCTGAAAAATCGGGATTTAATTTCTATTAAGGATGATGTTATTACTCTGAAGGAGCCGAGAAAATTGAGTGAGTTAATTGGCTATTGCAATGTAAGAATACAGGAAAAAACTGAAGTAAAGCAGGCATTACGTTTTACAGCCTGAGTCTTATTTGTTTTTAAAAACATAAAAAAACCGGCAATTGCCGGTTTTTTTATTGGTTATGGGAAAGGAATTTATTTCCAGTCACCAAAACCATCAGTGTTCTTTTCCAGACCATCTTCATAGCCAGCTGAATAAGCTTCAGTAACACGTTGTTCTTCACGCTCTGGGTTACATACGTAGCCACCTTGCCAACCTTGGATATATTCTGGGTTAACGCCTTCAGATTCCATTTTCACAGTAAAATCATGATATTCTTGGTTCATAGGTTTTTCCTTAGTTTTACAAGTCAGTTTAAATCTAATTCTTTATCAGGATAAAGCTAATATAGCCAGACTTTAACAAAATAATAATCTGCTTATATTAAATGATTTTAATATCAATTTCAACCATAGCTTATGGTTTAATATGGTACTTAA
>JAHXHI010000256.1 GCA_025656775.1 gamma proteobacterium symbiont of Bathyaustriella thionipta | reverse complement strand
GTCATCGATAGTTAATAGCGATTCGGTTATAAAAAATTATTTTTAGCCGTTAATTTATCAAAATATTTAGGTTCACCGGTTTTTGCTGGTTTGCTATCCATTTACTTTAAATAATGATTTTAATATGGAAGAATAGAAACTAATTTCAAATAGAATTAAATACAATAAGAATAAATGATATGAGTGATGAGCTACTGATCAATGTGACACCCCAGGAAACCCGAGTGGCCCGAATTGAAAACGGGATGTTACAGGAAGTTGTGATTGAAAGAGCCAGTAAACGAGGTCTGGTGGGTAATATATACAGGGGCAAGGTTTGTCGTGTTTTACCGGGGATGCAGGCTGCTTTTCTTGAAATTGGTTTAGAACGCACGGCTTTTTTACATCTTTCAGATATTGTGGTTTCAGAAGAGAAGAAAAATGCCCCTCAAGAATTGACTATCGGAGATGTACTCAGAGACGGTCAGGAGATTTTGGTTCAGGTTGTTAAAGATCCAATGGGCACTAAAGGCGCTCGATTAACAACCCATATTACTATCCCTGCCCGCTATCTGGTTTATATGCCAAACTCAACCCATATCGGTGTTTCACAAAAGCTTGAAGATGATGAAGAACGAGAGCGTTTAAAAGAGCTTATAAAACAACGTCTGGAAGAATTTAATGGCGGTGGTTATATTGTCAGAACCGTTGCAGAGGGTATTTCTGAAAAGGCGGTTCATGCGGATATGATTTTCTTACAAAAACTATGGCAGTCTATTCAGGAAAATAATAAATCCTCTAATTCAGCAAAAATGGTTTATGAAGATCTGCCCTTAGCAATGAAAGTGATGCGTGATATTGTTGATACGGATATTGATGCGATACGTATTGATTCCCGTGAAACCTTTAATAAAGTTATTAAGTTTGCCAATAAATTTATCCCTGAGCTAGCGCCGAGAATCGAATATTATCCTGGTGAACGTCCTATCTTTGATTTGTATGGTGTTGAAGATGAAATCCAGAGGGCATTGCAATCCAAGGTTAAACTAAAATCAGGCGGTTACTTGATCATTGATCAAACTGAAGCCATGACTACCGTGGATATTAATACCGGCGGCTATGTCGGTAATCGTAATCTGGAAGAAACAATTTTTAAAACCAACCTTGAAGCGACGCAGGCTATCGTCAGGCAATTACGTCTGAGGAATCTGGGCGGCATTATTATTATTGATTTTATCGATATGACTGATTCTGAACATCGTCGACAAGTATTACGAGCCTTTGAAAAAGCCTTAGAACGTGATCATGCTAAAACATGTATTACAGAAGTTTCTAATTTAGGCCTGGTTGAAATGACACGAAAGCGGACTCGTGAGAGTTTAGAACACATTTTATGTGAAGAGTGCCCCGTGTGTAACGGTAAAGGCACGGTTAAAACAGTTGAAACCGTTGCGTTTGAAATTTTCCGTGAAATTATTCGAGAAGCGCGACAATTTGATACTGAAAAGCTATTAGTCTTGACGTCTCAAAATGTCGGTGATTATTTGATGGATGAAGAATCATCATCCATTGCTGAATTAGAAGAGTTTATGCAGCGTTCAATTCAATTAAAAATTGATAATGAGTACAATCAGGAGCAGTATGATGTTGTTCCTATGTAGTCAAAAACAACCGCTTATTGCCTCCAATGCCTCTATGGCAATGAAATAAGTCGTGGCTGAAAAACCATTACATCCCCATACTACTGCATCCAGTTCGCAACAGAGTGCACCGATTTCAACCGAAGAGAACCGATTTTTACCCCTCAAGTGGTTTAACAAAATAGCTTTGTTTGCTTGGCATTTTCATCGAAAGCTGCTGATAAGCCTGATCATTTCTCTGGCGATTGTGTTACTTTTATTTCGTACACTGGCTTTCTATCTGGAAGAAAATCCTGAAATTGTCCAACACTTTGTTGAATCTCAACTCCAGGGTAGTGTGACATTTGAACAAATAAAAGTCGATAGTCAACTTTTTTTCCCTGCTGTTTCTTTATATCACTTTACCTTTAAAGCCAAATCAGGCAGTGAGAAACAGCTAAAGTTTACTTCTGCCAGTGTTCGTCTGAATACACTTCTTTCAATAGTTTATGGGCAGCCCAAGATTGATACCATTGCTGTTGAAGGAGTGAGTGTTCTTTTGCGTCGAAATAAGAATAATGAATTATCGATTGCAGAATTTCTACTGGATAATAAACAGAAAAATGCTCAAAGTCAGGGTAGAAATATACATGCCTATCTGGAATTATTTAATCAGACAAATTTTATAATGACAGAGAGTGAAATTTATTTTATTGATGAAATGGAAGAGTTTCCCTCGGTTTTTGTTTCTGATATCAGCTTTAAAATGAAAAATAAAGATTCAAGACATCAGGTATCATTGCTGGCTAAATTAAATGACTCAGATACTCGCCTAGATCTCAGGCTTGATTTTAGTGGTCAAATTGATGCGCTGAAAAACTGGGATGGAAAAATCTATGGTGCAATTGATAATTTGAATCACCAGGCGCTGCTGCACTTTTTTAACCGGGAAATGATTCAAATTAAGCATTTTAAAGTAAATGATATTAAAGCGAATACAAAATTCTGGACAACTATTGAAAAAGGAAAATTACAGTCAATTTATGGTGAACTGGATATTGTTGATACCAATTTAACCCGTATTGACACTGAACAAAGCATTAATTTTGATCAAATAGTCACTCATTTTAAACTTCAACGTGGTGACGTAAAACTGACGAAATCAGGTTTAAAAGAATTCACCTGGGCATTGGACTTATTTGATTTTAATATTGATATCAATTATCAAAAGATAGCTGACAAGTATATTAATTTAACATTTCATAATATTGAAAAACAGCCGATATCCAAAGTTCAGCTCTTTTTAAATCATTTAGACCTGAGAGAAGTTTCTCAGGTGATTGGTTTTTTTTCACCCAATGAATTTAATAAAAATATTTATAAAATATTAAAGCCCAGGGGGCACCTTAAAAATGTGCTATCGACAGTGCATGTCAATGCACTGCAGATGCCTGTTGATATTGAACATTACCAAGTGCAGGCTGATATTAGCCAGTTTGGAATGAACTCATTGGTTTCGTTACCCAAAGTACGTAATTTTTCAACACGAGTCGTCTTTGATGAAACCATGGGACGTGCCTATATTAATAGCACGGATATGAAACTGCATCTTAAGTCTCTCTTTCGTGACTCATGGCCAGTGACACAATTATCAGGAGAATTTTTTTGGCAGCAGGAAAATGATGAATGGTTATTGGGCGCAGAAAAACTTGCACTGAATAATCCTCATTTAAATGCGACTGCCGATCTAAACTTATGGTTTTTGAAAAATGGCCAGACTTTTATGGATCTAAGCGGTTTTTACCATGATGCCAATGTAAAATTTGTGCCCTATTATTTACCTGCGAAAATAATGAGTGAAGGTCTGGTTAACTGGCTGGATAGTGCCTTTCTTTCAGGAACGGGCACCGATGGCGGCGTTGTGTATAGAGGGGCGCTTGCACAGTTTCCTTATGAAGATCATAGCGGTGTTATGGATATTGTCTTTAATACGCAAGATGTTTTACTTGATTATAACAAAGGCTGGCCATTGTTGAGTGATATTGATGCTCAGGTACAATTTACAGAACGGGGTATGGGAGTAAAGTCAAAACAGAGCAAGATTTTTTCATCGGTATCCAATAATATTGAAGTCGATTTAGAAAGTTATTTAGAATCCGTATTAAAACTAACAGGTGATATTAATAGTAATGTTGATGATGGTTTAAATTTTCTAAAACAGAGTAAGCTGGTTTCAGATGATGTTCTGGACATACTCAATGCTAAAGGTGATATTGGGCTGAATCTTGATGTGACAATTTCCCTCAAAAAAGGAAAAACAGATAGCAAAGTGCTGGTGAAACTTGATGATAATATCTACTATCCCCCCGGGTTTGATCGCAAAGACACTCTGGTTAATCATATTAAAGGAGATATTCTGGTTCATAATGATTCCGTTAATGCAAAAAATATGACGGCTGAGATCATGGGACAAGCGGCGAAAATATCAATAATGACCCGCAAACAAGGAAAAAAATCCAATAAAGATCCGAATGTAAGTGTGAATATTAATAGTAAAGTTTCTATTAAACAATTAAAAAATTTTAATCTGATACCTGAATTATTAATGCCCCTGAGTGCTCAACTTTCTGGTTCACCTGCCATCAAATTAGCAATTGATTTACCCAATAAGCAACGAAAGCTTACATTTAAACTGCATTCAGATTTAAAAAATTTACAATCTGATTTGCCTGTACCCTACAAGAAAAAGGCAAGTCAGGTTTCATCATTTAAACTCAATTTTTCTGAAATAAAAAATAATCAAAGCAACGATAAACTGGCTCAATTAAAGCTTGCTATCTCAAATGAACTATCACTGGCATTATTTTTGGATACCTCAAGTGACCATTTTAAATTGCTCAAAGGAAATGTGGCATTTAAAGGTGCTAAGGCCAGATTACCCAAAGAAAATTTATTACGCTTAACGGGTAGTTTAAATGAACTGCCCTTAGATGAATGGCAGTCAGTTTTTTCTTCCTATCGTGACAAAGAGACTAAAAAAATAACGAGTCAATCTTCTGCCAGTCAATTTACACTACCGGTTGAGTTATCCCTGAAACAAGTCATTTTACCTGAATATCGATTTGGGACTAAAGTACCCAAGGCGGCCAGGCTTTCCCAAACGAAAAAAAATCAAACAAAAATTAAATCGAATGAAGATAAAGATCCTGGTGGTTTTCCATTAATCAATGGTACGATTAATACGTTAAAAATGGGTAAAGTTGATTTTGGGCGCTTTACAATAAAGACAAGTCGAGTGGATCGAGATGTTGTTTTTGACAGCCTTACCTTAAAAGGCCCGTTGCTTTCCTTTGAGGGAAAAGGAAAATGGCATTATTGGAATGAGTATCCTGAAGTTGATTTTGAAGGTGTTGCACATATACCCTCTTCAGAAAAATTATTGATTGCTCTGGGAAATGATCAACTAATCCGTAATGGAAAACTGAAATTATCAGGCTATATGAGCTGGATAGGAGGATTGTCTGATTTTAGTAAAGAAAATATAGAAGGAAAAGTTAATCTGATTTCTGAAAACGGGGCATGGATCGAAGGAAAACCCGGAACCGCGGGGCGCCTGTTGGGTTTACTCAATATGAATGCACTGGTGCGTCGTTTTTCACTGGATTTCTCAGATGTCTCTAAAGAAGGCTTTGAGTTTGATAAGGTTGAAGCTGATATGCGTTTCAATAAGGGCACGATTTATACTGATAATTTTCGCATTTCTTCACCCAGCGCTAAAATTTTAATGACAGGCAGCACCAGTCTGGTCAGTGAACGATTTGATCAGCGTGTGACGGTTATTCCAGAGATCTCGGCTACGCTGCCATTGGCGGGTGCAGCCGTTGCAGGACCAGCTGGTGCAGCGGTTGTATGGGTAGGGCAAAAACTTCTGGGTGATCAACTAAATCAAGTGACTGCATTTGATTATACAATTAAAGGGAACTGGGATGATCCCGAAATTAAGAAAGATAAAACCAATAGAAATACCGTGAGTAAAATTATAAAAATGTTTGGTTTAGATAAAGAAAAATCTGAAACTCAAAACTATAATCCATTATTTGATGAAAATAATTCAGAATATCCATAATTTATCTATAAGTCGTCAATAACAACGCTATTTCACTTGAAATTTTATTGTTAATCGTTGAAACTAAGAGACTTTATGTGAATATTAAATGTTAGAGAGAAGATGGCAAAAGTAGCAGCAATTCAAATGGCTTCCGGGCCTAATGTCAGTGCAAATTTAAGTGAAGCAAAGCGGTTAATCACAGATGCTGTCAAGCAGGGTGCTGAACTGGTTGTGTTACCAGAAAATTTTGCTCATATGGGTATGTCAGAGCCGGATGTGTTAGAGGTTGCAGAAGACTATATTTCTGAAAGTGACTCTGCAGAACATCCCAGGGCTCAAATACAGAATTTTATCGCAGCACTTGCTAAAGAAGAAAAAGTCTGGATTTTAGCTGGGACCATTCCTCTGAGATCAAGTCCGGAAAGTGATAAGATTCTCTCTGCCTCTCTGCTGTTTAATGATGCAGGGACGGTAGTCGCACGTTATGACAAAATTCATCTTTTTGATGTCGATCTGGGTGATCAGGGCGGCGCTTATAATGAATCAGCATTTACCGATGCAGGGAATAAAGTGGTGGTTGTCGATACGCCGTTTGGTAAATTAGGAATCGCCATTTGCTATGACCTGCGTTTTCCTGAATTATTTCGCGATATGGTTAGTCAGGGCATGGAAGTCCTGGGGCTGGTTTCTTCGTTTACTGCAACAACTGGTAAAGCACATTGGGAAGTACTTAATCGATCCAGAGCGATTGAGAATCTCTGCTTTGTGGTCTCAGCTGCACAGGGTGGCTATCATGTTAATGGCCGAGAAACTCATGGTGACAGTATGATAGTTGATCCCTGGGGTGGTGTTATGGATCGTTTACCTCATGGTTCTGGTTTTGCTATCGCTGATATTAAGACTGAGAATTTACAGCAAACACGAAAAAACTTTCCAGTATTAGAGCATATTAAACTACCCTGTCATTTAAAATAAAAACGAGTCCTGTTTATTGCGCTAAAATCAGGTCGAACTCATATCGACCTGTCAGGCAAAATAGTGGTAAAACTCGGTAATCATGTAAAACTACAGTTCATCTTCTATTATCACTTCTTTCAGATATTTAAATAACTGTCGGGCACTTTTAGGTGCTTTATTCTGTTCAGAGTCTTTTTTTGCATTTCTTAGCAGTTGTCTGAGTCGGCTTCGTTCAAACTCCGGGTACTCAGTCAATAATTCATGGATAGCTGAATCGCCTTCAATAAGCAGACGATCACGCCATTTTTCCAATTTATGAAAATATGCATTCGCTTCTTCTATGGGATGTTGATATCGTTCAAGTTGAAGGCGGATGGCATCAGCATCAGTATGACGCATGAGCTTGCCAATTAACTGCACTTGACGACGATGGCCGCTATGACTGCGAATTGTTTGAGCCAGAAGTATGGCATCAAGCAATTTTTCATCGAGGTCAAACTTCTCCAGGGTGTTTTTGGATAATTCCACTAGTTTTAAGCCTAGTTTCTGCAGTGCTTCGACATCGCGCTTTGCTTGAGATTTACTGATATAATGCTCATCAGCCTCGGCCATCGCCTCTTGTTCCAATTTGTGTTTGGCTTTGCCCCAGGGCTTATAAGGTGAATTTTTCGCTGCCATTTGTTACCATTTTTTTAAATTAAATGCTTGTGGATAAAAATAGAATGAGTCATACCCATAATACCCCATCACATCACGTTTTGTCTCTTGAGCAACTCTATAAAAAATGTGATTTGAGTGATTTGAATTTTAACACAACTGATGACTTGCAGGAATTAGAGGAAATTATTGGTCAGGATAGGGCATTGAGTGCTATTGATTTTGGTATGGGCATGGACCACAAGGGCTACAACCTGTTTATTTTAGGCTCTGAAGGAATTGGCAAAACGGCACTGATTAAGAAGTTATTAAAAAAACATTACGTCAATCATAAAAAAACCTTTGACTGGTGTTATGTCAATAACTTTGAATATCCACAGCACCCGCGCTTTTTACGTCTGCCGGCAGGTACCGCAAAATCATTAAGTGAAACCATGGAAAAATTGGTTAAGTTGATTTCAACACTCATTACAGCTGCCTTTCAAAGTGATGAATATGCTGCACAGGTTTCCGCCATTGAAAGTGATATTAATGAACGAGGAGACAAGGCTTTAAGTGAGTTGATTGATGAGGCAAAAAACAACCAGGTTGCAGTGATCCGTACGCCTAGTGGTTATACACTTTCTGCCATAGTTGATGGTGAGATCAGCAATCTTGATAGTTTTAAAAAGCTGGATAAAGAAGTTCAGAAAGACTTCAATGAACGTATTGACTCGTTTCAGGAGAAACTCCAGGATACTCTGGCAAAAGTACCTGTCTGGGAGCAGGAAGGTAAAGAACAGCTGGATGGCTTAGATAAGGATATTGTGACCCAGCTGGTTGATTCAGCAATGGAAGACTTATTTAAGAAATATCATGATTATGAACAGGTGATTAATTATTTATCCGATGTGAAGGATGATATTATTAACCATCTGGATGAATTTTATGAGGAAGATCTGCATTCAAAAGAACATGGTCAAAAACGTAAGCACATTAGTAAAACAGCGAGTTTTCACCGCTATCTGGTCAATGTGCTGGTGGACAATTCAGACTCGGATGATATGCCGATCATCTTTGAAGATAATCCGACATATTCCAATTTAATTGGTCGAATTGAGCATCTTGCGTATTACAACCCCAGAGAAGGGGAGCAAAATAAAACGGATAATGCCCTGGGTTTAGGCAATCTGCTCACCGCTTTTACTTTAATAAAACCGGGTTCGTTACATCGGGCAAATGATGGTTACCTGCTGATTGATGCAGAAAAAATCCTGGTGAATCCCTACGCATGGGAGGGTTTAAAAAGGGCTTTAAAATCATCCAATATTACCATCGAACCACTGGATGAATTGCATAGCTTTTCAAGAAATCTAACGCTTGAGCCAGATCCGATTCCATTAAAAATAAAAATTGTATTAATTGGTGATCGACATATTTATCATCTGCTTAAAGAAAATGATTCTGAATTTAATAAACTCTTTAAAGTGAATGTCGATTTTTCTGAAGAAATGGCTCGTAGTGAGAAGATGACTCACAAATATGCTCGTTTAATCGCTAACCTCCAACGTCAGGAAAAAGTGCAACCTATTGAACGCGCTGCGCTTGAGCGTATTATTGAACATAGCTCAAGATTAGTGGATCATGGTGAGAAAATTTCGCTACATATGGGTGATTTAAGAGACTTGATCCTGGAGGCTGATTTTTATAATCGCCAGAGTGAATCCAGTCAAAGCCAACAAGCAGCGGGTGAAATAAAGAGTATCAATCTGGAGAATGTGAATTCTGCAATAAAGGCCCGTATTTATCGAATGGATCAATACCGTGACAGCCTCTATGAAGAAATTATAAAAGGTACTGTACTCATTGACACGGCCAATAAAAAAATTGGTCAGGTTAATGCTTTATCTGTACTTCAAATTGGAGAATTCGCTTTTGGACAACCTTCTCGAATTACATCAACGGTGAGGGTGGGTGATGGTCATATTGTTGATATTGAACGCGAGGTAGATTTAGGCGGAGATATTCATAGTAAGGGAGTGATGATTCTGTCTTCCTATCTGGGGCATCACTATGCGAAAACCCGAATACTGTCCTTAGATGCTAACCTGACCTTTGAACAGTCTTACGGTCAGGTTGATGGTGATAGTGCTTCTGTTGCAGAGCTATGTGCCTTGCTTTCAGCAGTGTCTGAAATACCCGTCAAACAATGCATGGCATTGACCGGTTCAGTGAATCAATTGGGTGAAGTGCAGGCAATTGGCGGCGTGAATGAAAAAATTGAAGGTTTTTTTGATATTTGTAATTTGCGAGGTTTAACCGGTAAACAAGGTGTCATTGTTCCCAGAAGCAATGTGGTTAACCTGATGCTTAAAAAAGAAGTCTTAACTGCGGTAGAAAATAATCAGTTTACCATTTACAGTATAGAGCATGTCGATGATGCTTTAAGCCTCCTGATGGGGATGGAAGCAGGTAAGATTGATGAACAGGGGCAATATCCTGTCAATACAATTAATTATCAAATTCAGACTAATCTGGAAAGGTATTCTTCATTGAAACACTCTGAACAGCATAAGCATGATAAAGATTCTGATGATGCTGAATAATTTTCCCCTCTATTAAATCGAGAGTGTAAATCGCAGTGATGGGAGTGCAGTTATCCATCCGCTTTACGGTATATCAATGCAGGTGACACTCAAGTAAAAATCATCTACTTCAGCGCATCCGGTCAGCACATTGCAGGTAAAGTAAGATGAATAGTAACTAATCACATCAGGGTTTTGTACAACTCCATTTGCTGATAAAGGCGTGAGAACATAACCTTTTGAAAGAAATTCTTTCTCACCACCATAGCCGCTCACTGCAATATCATTTTTATCATTACAGGAAATTGTACCATTCATGCTTGTCAGCCAGCTAACGGCATCCCCATATCGCCATTCTTTTACTTTATAAACTGAAAACAAACCTGAAGCGCCTGTTGCTCCGGTATCCCCTTTATCCCCTTTTTCACCTTTTGGTCCAACTTCACCCTGTAATCCTTGCTTACCCTGGGGGCCAACTGCACCAATTGTCAGCATAAAACTAACCGTTTGCACAGGCTTTTCAATGTTAGTAACGACTAGCAGGGCATTACCCTGAAAAGCATTAACTTCCATTAAATGAGAAGGGAGTTCAGCAACAATGTCTCCATATTCGTTTATCTCAACCACTGTTAATTGATCATCGACAAGCATAACAACTAATGAATTGATGTCCGCAGGGAATCCGTCACCACCAATTACCAGCAATCCATTTTCCCAATCAACAAAGACATAGCTGAGGTACATAGAATTTGCCGAGGAGATATTATTTATATAACCTTTAGGCGCGGCATTTAATTGGGTAATATTCATTAATAATGCGACAGCTAAAAGCACTATGAATTTTTTAATGGTTCACTTCCCTTGTTATTTTTTATTTTTACTACTAAAAAATGCAAATATCAGGCCATAAATACATGTTAGATATTTTTGGTTAAACAATAAGCGAATTCTTAAAATATTAATGATTTTTAAGTGGCTGATAATTAAGAATAAATGTGGTATTTTCTGTAAAAACTGGACATTATTCAGACAAATGAATGCGCAGGTGTTATGTAGAGATGGCAATGTCAGTAGTTTGTTCGTGAGATTCAGGGTATTGCTGTTTGCCTCTTAGCCAAGGGGGGGGGAATAAAATTTCCCTTCATCCAAACTCCTGGTGTTAAACTCTTATATGTAATTTCTCAGGTTAAATAAACAAAAGGACTATAATCAATTGAAAAAAGTGTCATTATTTGTTGACGTACAAAATATTTATTACACCACTCGAGACGCTTACCAGAGCCATTTTGACTATAATGCCTTTTGGGCTGCAGCGACTAAAGGAAGAGAAGTGGTTAATGCTTATGCTTACGCCATTCATCGTGGCAGTGAAAAACAAGTTCAGTTTCAAAATATTCTTCGAGGTATTGGCTTTGAGGTAAAATTGAAGCACTATATTCAGCGTAGTGATGGTTCAGCAAAAGGCGACTGGGATGTTGGTATTGCCTTAGATGCCATTGAATGTGCGGCACAGTCGGACATTATTGTATTAGCTTCAGGCGATGGGGATTTTTCTCTGCTGCTGGATAGAGCGCATGACAGATATCAGGTGGAAACAGAAGTTTATGGGGTACCTGCTCTAACAGCGACATCTTTAATACAATCGGCAAGCAAATATATACCTATAGAAGAATCTTTATTGCTTATATCTTCATAATAATTGTTCTTGAGATTTTTTGAAACTCAAAAAAACCGATTTTTAGACAGCTTAAATAGAAAAACCTTAGAAACAGGATATTAAATCAGGTTGTCTAAGGTTTTTTTAGCTTAACAATGTTACTTGTAAGAGCTTACTGCGGTTGAACTTGAACCGCTTGAGGGCCTTTAGGGCTCTGCTCTATTTCAAAGTTAACACTTTGACCTTCATTAAGGGTCTTAAAGCCTTCGCCAACGATTGCGCGGAAATGAACAAAAACATCATCACCACCATCATCAGGTTTGATAAAGCCGAAGCCTTTAGATTCGTTAAACCATTTTACAGTACCAGTACTCATTATATAAATCCTAAAACTAACTAAATTATAAATATTACATTGTGCCTATAATGCGATGAGAATTCAGAGATGTGATAAAATGTTTTAAAAATCTAAGAAAGCCAACAAGAGCCAATGTGGACAGGCTGACTATAACCTATTTTTCAAAAAAAACCAAAGATATTTTGAAAAAAAACAATAAATATTGATTAATGCTATTTTAACATCAATAAAAAATGGTATTTTTTTAGCCTGAGAGCGAATAATCTGCCATTTTTTAAAATTATTCGACTTCAAAAGTATAGAGAATGCTGCCCCCACTTTTTGTTGTACTGCTGGTGCCTTCGAGTTGAATTTTATCTGTGAGTTTGTAGCGGGTGATGAACTCACTGCCTTCATCTCCTATACCCGCATTGACGCCAACACTGAGATCCTTATTAATCTCATGTCCGGCATAAATTTTGGCATTATCCAGATTATCGATTTTTTGACCTGTTAACATCATGGAAATAATATCTTTAGTTTCCAGACTTGCATCATCTGAAAATGTGCTTATTGTAGGCTTTTTGGCTGAACCGGAGACCTTAATACCTACCTGGGTATCTGAGACTTTACGTGAAGCTGTTAACTTTAAACCGGGGTTGTCAAGAGCTCCCCCGGTGTAAAAGATATTGCCCTTATCAATGGTTAGATCCTGACCATAAGCACGGAATGTCCCGTTTGTTAAGTGCAGTTCGCCATTACCGGTCATTAATTGCTTTGCTTTTTTTGTGACGCTGAGTTCACCGGCAAGGTGGCTTTTAAGGCCAAATGCATCCAGTGTGATCTTATCTCCGAGTGCCAGTGAGATATCAAGCGCCAGGTTGGTCGGTATTTTTTGTTCTGTTCCTGTTACCTGGACATCAGGTGATATACTTATACTGCCTTCAGGTATTGCAGCAGGCGTAATGGCCGCTTCAGGAACACGGATATGACCTGTTATATTCATTAACCCCCTTTGCTGACTAAACTGGATATCAGGGGATAAAATAATATAGGCATCAGGTATATTGAGCGCCTGAAAATCGCTACCTTGCACATCAAGAGTCAGAGGCCATCCCTGTTCATCATCCAGACTGAATAAGCCATTAATTTGTAGCTGACCCTTGCCGGAGTGCAGACTTCCTTGCAGAGCAAGTTCCTGACCTGCATTGCTATCTTTCATGCTAATAGCAATATCCTCAATACGTATACCTAAATCACGAATACTGAGATAGTTGGCGATAAAGTCCGCCTGTCCGGTGATTTCAGGTGTTCCTAATCGACCTTCAAGCTTCAGATTGGCTGATAAGTGTCCATCAATATCAGTGAGCTGCGGGACCAACAAAGTCAGTATCTGTAAGTCTTTAATCTCAGTACTCATAGTGCCTGTCACTGTTGCATTGAGCAGGTCATTCTCAATTTCTCTACGAGGAATATTTAAACTGCCTTTAATATTGTGCGGCCCCATTTCCATATGCCATTTCGCATCCAGTTGCTGGCTATTATAATTGGCTTTTATTAATCCATTTTTATGCTTCAGTTTTATGGCCTGCTGCCCTATAGGCTGATAAATTAACTCACCGGATTGTATTTCTGCTTTAACATAGGCTTGTAATTGAGGCGTTAAATCAATAGCGGCTGTTAAATCAAGTGCACCGCTAAAGTGTGTCATTTCATCAGGAAGATACGTTTGAAAATGTTGAAAAGGGAGGTTTCCCAGGGATAATTTAGCCTTACCCTGCTCGGATTTCCAGTCAATTTGAGCACATAATGTTGAAACCTTTTTTTGTAATATGCTTTGTAAGCATAAGGGAGATAGTAATATTTTTTGTGTGCCGGCTAATAATGTTGTTGTATTATTCTGTGTCCATTGGCCCAGTTTTTTACTTTCAATAACAGAGTGCTCAATTATGCCATCCCAGATCCGTTGTTGTTGATCAAATTGGCCTTGTGCACTGAGAGTCAAACTGGCCTGTTTATGCTCAGCTGTGATATTAATGTGATGTTTTTTTAATGGCCCGGTTAATGTGAGTTTTAAATTATCCAGGTGTTGGCCATCAAACTCAAATTGTTGTGCGTTTAAATTAATATCAGAGGGTATCTCTGGATTGCTGTTCAGCAGGCAGATTAAATCAGTATTTTTGAGATGCACATTTTCATAGATGACATTATTTAATGTCAGTGCAGCCTCTAAAACAGGATGCTGTGCTGTCCCATTCAGGCTTCCGTTACCGTTAATACGGCCTTGTGCCTGAGGCAAAATATCAGAAAACTGGTTAATAGCCAGAGTCCAGTCTAAATTAATGTGTTCTGCCAGTTGACCATTTATTTTAAGATTGGCTTCGCCACTGGATAAGTTCAGCTGCGTAATTGTGATGACTGTATTATCAATAGTAAACTGCCCCTTGCCCATTAATGCTTTTTTCCTTAGCCGACCCGTAAGCGTATTTAATTTAATCGCTGCCTTATAGTGATCATCGCTTAATTGACCATTGCTTTGTATTTTAATGTTTAAAGAACCAGGCCAGTCTTTGTGAATAATGCCTGGATTTAATTGCCTGGTTAGCAATGAGGCTTGCCATTTAATGGTATCATGCCAGCTGATAAGGCCTTCCAGTTCTAACATATTGATTTTATTTAAAGTGTTTGATGAGGCTATGTTATTTGACGATGTTGTGACAGCGTTTGTTTTGACGACAATATTGGCCTGATTTAAATCACCATGACCAGTAATCTGAATGTTCAGAGATTCATTGTTTTCAGGTATTAATAATGCCAGTGGCAGCTGCTTTAGCTGTATATCAGTATTCCAGTTTATGTTATTCAAAAGCTGAAAAACTTGTGCATTGATTGATGCATTTAATAAGCCGCTGCTGTATTGACTGATTTGCAGTTTTATTAAATCACCCTTGATATTACCTTTTAACATTAAATCAGCTTGTTCTGGTAGATGCAGTGTTACTGATGAGTGTAAGTTGACAGGGTAATTTTTTTGTAATTGTGCTGAGCCATGGATGTTTGCCTGAGCTTCAGGCATCGTAAAGCTCAATTGATGCAGCTGGAATTGATTGTCGACAATATCTGCTTTGAGCTGCATTGTATTAATGATGCTTGCTCTGATATCCGCAGCCGGGACAAACTTGATATCAGTCAGTTGCAGTTGTTTAAAAAAAACAGAAACAGGCAGGTTAATCTCAGGCAGCTTGTTCAATGTGGGTGTGATATTCTGAGTTATTGATGGATTTGGTGTCTTATGTATTGCTGCGTCTTGTAACGGCTTGATAACAATACCACTGGCGGTGATGTTGTTGATGGTGAGTTTTTTTGTTAATAATTGTTCAGCTTGCCAGTCCAGGTGAAATTTCTTTATACTAATTTTAATAGTGGGATCGGTGTATTTAAAATCAACAATATCAAGCTGTCCCAGCAGATTGCCTTTTACTTGTGAAAATTGAATCTGTTCAGATGTGATCTCTTGTAGACTATTGATTAAAAAATGAAAACCTCTATCTGTGCCCACTAATATAAAGCTGATACACAGCACAATAAACACTAAACCCAGGCTAAACTTGAGCCCATTTTTTAGAGCAGTGATAACTGTCTTCACAATAGAGTGCTTCATATGTTTATTTCAAAGCCAAAATAAAACACCACCTTGTCTTCGCTGATATCATCATCTGATGTTAATGGAAAACCTAAATCAGTTCTTAGTAAACCAAAAGGGGCAATCCAGCGAATACCAAATCCAGTGCCGTAGTAAAGTTTATTTAGTTGATCATTATAAGCATTACCAGCATCAACAAATCCAGCTAAAATCCATTTTTCAGAAATTTGATGGTTGTATTCAATACTGGCTGTAAGCACATTTCGACCACCGATCACATCACCTTCTTTATCCTTGGGGCCCAGTGCTTTCCATTTGTAACCCCGAACACTTTGGTCACCGCCTGCATAAAACCGTAGTGATGAAGGATATAAATCAAAATCGCTGGTTTCTGCGATACCCCATTCACCTCGTAAGATAAGACGGCCTTTATTACCTAAAGGAAATAACAGGCGCGATCTTAAATGAATTCTAAGGTAATCAATATCGGAGATGATACTGGCGTTGGCCAATCGTAATTCACCATAAAGGCTCCAGCCGCTGCGGGGAAAAAGGGCTTTTGCAAAATGAGTACGTTCGATTCGGGTGCCTAAACTGAATAATTCGGTGGTTGTTTTGGGCTGATCTCCGCTGGTAAATTGCTCGTGCTTATATTCGGAAAAAAGAGTGGTTTCCCAATGTTTCCAGATAAACCAATAACCACTCTCTAAATCAAAGGTATCACGGTCGGTATTGTCGGTATCTTCGGTTTCAAACTTAGGGATAATACCAATTTTATCCGTATGTGGATCACCCATAGGTATCCAGTATGCACCACCAATAGTACTTTGTTTATCAGCGAATTTAGCTAAAATATCACTATAATGACCCTGCTGATTAAGGCGTCGATGTTGCCAGCGAAAGCCCATATTCGCTTCAATTTCAGTGTCATAACCGGCACTCAGAGTAAACTTGTGTCGATTGGCAGGTTTTAGGCTAATGTAAATGGGAACATGTTGTTCCTGTACTTTGCTGAAGTCAGGTTTGATATCGACTGAAGAAAAATAACCTGAGCTGTAGAGCATATCGTATAAAGCTAATAAGTTTTCCTGAGAAAAAGGGTCATTTTGTTTAATCGCCTGGGTGTAGCTCAGGATGAAGTTATTATCCAGAAAGTCCTGTTGGAAGTGAAGTTCACCTAAAAAATATTTATCTCCGCTGAATAAGTGTATATGAATCTGTGCCGTACCCTTGTCTGGATCAACAATGACCTTTGTTTTCTGGATTTTTATTTGAGAATAACCTAAACGTTCAATCTTACTGATAAGCGCTTCTTTTGCTGTTTCGTAGTGATCGTGATTGAGGCGGTCTGCTGGTTTGACTGGAAAGTCGGCAACGATGGCCAAAATATCAGGATCATTTTCTCCCGGGCCGCTGATGACAATATTGAGCGTCATGATTTTAACGGCAGCGCCAGGAATGACAGTGTATTTAGCCTGCCAATAGTTATCCGATCCTTTTGTTAAAGAACTGCTGATATTGGCCTGATAATAACCAAATGGCTGTAAGGCATCGCTGATATTTTTTTTTGCTTTTTTATGTAATTTTTGCAGCCAGGCTTCAGAAAAATGAGGATCGGTTAAACTTTCTTTAAGCTCAAGGTATGCCAGAGCATTTTTTTTTAATTCACCCTCAATACCTGAAATTGAAATAGTCACTTTAATCGGTTCAGACAATGGCGTTGGTGTTGAGCGTATTAAATGCTGCTGAGTTTCAGCATAAGCCGCATGGCTGCAAGTAAACAATAGTATGATTGTTATGCTCAGAAGAATACTTTGAACGTTGAAATGAATGGGCATAATTATCTGCACTACTCACAATAAGACAAGTAAGCCAAAAAACAGTGATAATGATTTTTATTATAGGTTAAATAGAAAAAAATAAATTATCAGATTTACCTTAAGAATCAGCAAAGTTAGTCAGTTTAAGACTGCTCCAGTTTCTCGAGTTTATGCCAGCGATTGATGATTCGGCAAAATAATTCAGCCGTTTGTTCGGTATCATATTTGGCTGAATGGGCACTATCATCGCACCATTCCATTCCAGCGGCTTGCGCTGCACGTGATAAAACGGTCTGGCCAAAAGCAAGGCCGCCTAATGTGGCCGTATCAAAGGTACTGAACTTATGAAATGGGTTACGTTTTATCTGGTTTCGATCGATAGCGGCATTGATAAAATTAAGATCGAAGGTTGGATTATGCCCAACTAAAATAGCACGGGAACAGCCAGTTGCCTTGAGTTCACAACGAATAGGTTGAAAAATTTCTTTTAGAACATACTCTTCAGGCTTGTTCATTCTAAAGGGGTTAAATGGATTAATACCGGTGAATTTCAATGCTGAGGCATCGAGGTTCGCACCTTTAAAAGGTTCAACATTATAAGCATAGGTCTCACAACAAATTAAATCACCCTGTTCATCCATGCGTAATAACGTTGCAGCCACTTCGAGTAAAGCATCGGTTTTATGATTAAAACCTGCAGTTTCAACATCAACAACAACGGGTAGAAATCCTCGAAATCTCGCTGCTATACCTGTTGTTGGTACTTCTTCTTTAATTTTTTTCTTGGTTCTGGCCATATGACTTCTTTATTTAAAAACGAGTTCTCTCAATGCCTTCTTTAATATCAGCAAAGTATTTTCCAGTTAATGGTGTGGCCTGCTCTTAATGGAATAACGACATCATCGCCAAACTGATAAGAATCAGAAACAGTCCATTTTTCACGCTGGAGGGTAATTTTATCACTATTTGCTTCGAGACCGTAAAATAATGGCCCATTTAAGCTAGAAAATGCTTCTAATCTATCCAGTGCACCTGCTTGTTCAAATGCTTCAGTATAGAGTTCAATGGCAGCAAAGGCGGTGAACATACCCGCACAACCGCAGCTAGTTTCTTTTTTATTCTTTGCATGAGGAGCGCTATCAGTACCCATAAAGAATTTTTGATTACCTGAGATGGCCGCTTTCACCAGTGCTTCTCGATGTGTTTCACGTTTTAAAACCGGTAAACAATAGTGGTGAGGCTTAATACCACCGACCAGCATGTCATTGCGATTCATTAACAGGTGATGGGCGGTAATGGTTGCAGCAACAAAAGGGGAACTTTCTATGACAAAATCAGCTGCATCGGCGGTAGTAATATGCTCAAAAACAACTTTTAACTCGGGAAAATCTCGGACTAAGGCGATAAGTCGTTGATCGATGAATTTTTTTTCTCTATCGAAAATATCAATGTCAGAATGGGTGACTTCACCATGTACTAACAAGGGTAAGCCAAGTTTTTGCATCATCTCTAAGGTTGGGTAACATTTGCGAAGATCAGTTACTCCGGCATCAGAATTAGTTGTGGCACCGGCCGGATAGAGTTTTACCGCAAAAATAATGCCGCTATCCACTGCCGTCTTTATTTCTTCGGGGGGAGTGCTGTCGGTCAGGTACAGGGTCATTAAGGGCCGAAAATGAGGATATTCTTTCGCAGCGGCCAAAATTGTTTTTTGATAAGTTTTTGCTCGTTCTGTCGTTGTGACAGGCGGAGTCAGATTCGGCATGATGATTGCTCGGCCGCATTGCCTGGCTGTAAAGGGCACTACAGATTTAAGGCCTTCACCGTCACGTACATGTAAATGCCAGTCATCAGGACGGATGATACTGATTTTTGCAGGCGGTGTACCTGAGGATATTTTGCTGTAATTTTGTGACACGTGTTAATTCCTGAATTAAACGAGGGTAATAATGGTTGTTTAATAAATGCTATTTTATATTATCGTACAATTGCTGAGCTTTCTTTTTTTCTAAAAATTCATCGTCAGTATCGATAATATTTTTTAAAATTGATTGTGCATTTTCTCGATCCCCGGTTTTCTCATAGGCAAATGCTAAATGATATTGAATATCTTTATCATCTGGTAACTGAGTGGCTGCTTGTTTTAATAATTCGATACCTTCAGCATACTGCCCATCCATAACCAGAAAATAGCCATAAGTATCCATAATAGCGCCTGACTCAGGTGCTTGTTCATATGCAGTTTTTGCCAGTTTGACGGCTTCTTTTACGTCACTTTCTATTTTAATCCAGGCCAGATTATTTAATGTGATGACATGTTTTGGATTTTGTTTTAAGAGCAGCTGGTAATAGTCTTCAGCTTGTTTCAGCTGTTGTTTTTCCTGATGCAGTGACGCCAGCTTAAATAAATTATCAATATCATTCATACCGTCGAGCGTATTTGTGTGAGCTTCAGTGAGTACCTCAATGGCTTTATCTTTCTGATTTAATATCAATAATATATCAACGATAGCAGCAAGTATTTGTTTGTCAGCTTGCTGCTGATAAACAGCCTGATAGATTAATAGTGCTTTTTCGTATTGTTTCTGATTTCGAATAATATCCGCTTCCAGTAGTTTGCCAGTATTATTGTCAGGAAACTGTTCCTGCATTCGTTTTGCAACTTTAATGGCATCATCATAATTTTTTTGATTGATGAACAGACTGGCCTTGAGTGTGTAGATAGATAAATTATCAGGTTGAATGACTTGAGCTTCATTTAATAAGGCCAGTGCTTCGGATGCCCTTTGGGTATCTTTAGCAATTATTTGAGCCAGTAAAATACGATGTTTTGTATCGTTTTTGTCATAGGTGATAATCGTTTTTAAGGTTCTTTCAGAGCGTTCAGTCTGTTTGTTGAGCAGTTGTGCTCGGGCCAGAAAGGAACGTATATCATTATTATTGGGATTTTTCTGCTCCAGCTTTTCAGCAAGCTTGAGTACTTTTTCAGGTTGTTGTTTAGTCTGATACCACTGACTTAACAGACCTGCGATAGTCAGCGTTGAAGAAATATTATTTTGACTTTGCTCCATGGCATCTAAAAAATAGATTTC
This sequence comes from gamma proteobacterium symbiont of Bathyaustriella thionipta, assembly GCA_025656775.1. Classification (GTDB taxonomy): domain Bacteria; phylum Pseudomonadota; class Gammaproteobacteria; order GRL18; family GRL18; genus GRL18. Next base: position 8,583 of record JAHXHI010000256.1, on the reverse strand, counting down.
AGCTATTTCTGGCTGGTTTTGTTTTTCTGCAATAGCGGCTAAGCCAAGATAGGCTTTAAGTGTCCTGGGATTTATTTTGATAACTTCTTTAAAAGACTGTTCTGCTTCCTGCCATTTTGACTCAATTGAGTAGATGCGGGCCAGGCCCATATAGGCTGGAATATTTTCCTTATCTTTCTTTATAATGGCCTGATAAAGAGCAATGGACTTTTCTGAATCCCCCTGGAGTTGCACAATGAGTGCCTGGAGATTCAATAATTTATTGTCATCAGGGGATTGATTCAGCAGCTGTCTCACTTTTTCTTCAGCTTTATCGAATTGTTGTTGTTTAATATACGTAATGATTAACAGATAGTTTGTTTGAGTTTGAGTTTGAGTTTGAGTAGAATCATTTTGCATGCTTGCCAGTTGTTCTAATTCACTAATGGCATCATTTAACTCGCCCGATTGAAATTGTGCTGCGATGAGACGTTTCCTGATATCCTGATTATCAGGCGCCAGTGACTGAGCATGAGTTAAAATCTGAACACCTTTTTGAGTATCGCCTATTTGAATGTAGCTGGTACCCAAAGTCATCATCAATAAAGGATCAGTTTCAAGCTGTTTCTCAGGAATACCCTCTAAAATAAGTATACTCTGTTGTGCTTTTTTTTGAGCAAGATAAACATTGGCTAATACGTTTTGTGCTTTTAAATTACCCGGATTTGAAGCAAGATAAATTGTTAAATATTCTTCAGCCTGATTATAATTTTTTAAGGCAAAATTGGCGGTTCCCAGAATAAAAGCGGCCGGCATGTGTTGTGGTGCTACATTGACAACTTGTTGGGCGGCTTCCTGTGCAGCCGCATAATCTCTTTCCTGTAAGAGGATTTGCGCTTTAATAAAATTCGCCTGTGGATGATTGTTCACTTTATCCAATATCATTTCAAGATCGGCTCTGGCTGGCTCAAAATCTTTTAAAATAGTCAATGTGGCCGCACGTTCCAGACGAAAAGACAGATTCTTCGGGTTGCTCTCGATGAGTTGATTGTAGAGCTTTAGAGCCGTTTCGGGTTGCTTTTTGAGATTAGCAAGCTTGGCTGAAATTTGTAAGGTGGCCGCATTTTCTGCTTCAATTGCCAGAGACTTATCCAATAGTTGTTCAGCGACAGGAAAATCCTGTTCTATGATTGCCAAAGTGGCCAGGCCATTATAAGCCATCGCACTTTCCTTGAGCTGATTGGCCTGTTCAAATAATGCTTTTGCATCAGCCAATTGTTTCAGACTTAGATGAGCATTGCCTTGATAATTTAAGCGTTTATATTCCAGCTGATTTTCTGCTAATGGTGTTTTTAGAATCTCCAGAATTTTTTTCTGTTTCCCTGAGGCCTGAAGCACTTCAACATAAGTAAATAAAATATCGGTATTTTCAGGTGCCAGACTATGAGCGCGTCCAAGCTCTTTTAAACTTGAATCCAGTTTACCCGTCTTGAGATAGGTGCTGCCAAGTAAAAAACGTGCCTGTTCATCTTTAGGTGATTCTTTTAACTGATTTTTAAGATGAATAATGGCTGCAGGATATTCATTTTTTTCAATAGCCTGTTTGGCATCCTGCAGGTTATCAGCCATGACTGTTGAAAAAACAGTCATATTAAAGCCGGCTAAAATGCTTATGAGTAGTAATTTTTTTGTCATGCCCGTTATTTCCTTGTCAAACAGAACGAATTCAAATGCACTTAAGAATGATTTTACTATAACATATTGTTTAATTGAAAAAAGTGTAAAACAATGATGGGTGGATATCCATACTGCGGATAATATGGATATCTTCCGGGGTTGATATTAAGGTTTGGTTGCAGCGCTTGATTCACCGCCTAAGACTTCAATAAGCCTGGGAATAAAACGAGCCAGTTCACCGCTCATAAGATTAAAATCAGCATCAAAAAGTGCAGCAGCATCATCCGCGCCATCATTAGAGGCCTGCTCTAACAGTTCGTCAGAAAATTTCAGGCGCTTGATAGCAAGATCATCCTGCAAAATACACTCAATCGTATCATTCCAGTTAATCGCCAGTTTTGTGACTTCTTTGCCGCTGTCTATATGCATTTGAATTTCATCACTACTAAGATCCTGTCGTTTGCAGCGTAAAATAGCGCCGTCATCATCAGATTCTTGTAATTCACATTCATCTTTAATTAAAAAATCATCTTTTAGATCATTCCCTTTTAACCAGTTTGTCATTAACAGAGAGGGGAGTGTCTTTGTTTTTAAGGGAACAACAGGCAAACTGCCCAGGCTTTGTCTTAAAAGCTCGACAAGTTCTTCTGCTTTGTTACTGCTGGAGGCATCAACCACCATTAATTGACTCTCTTGATCGAGGTATGCATACGAGCGTTTAGAACGGGTAAAGGCTCTGGGCAAAAGATCCAGAATGACTTCATCTTTAATACTTTGCTTATGTTTACCAACAGGGCGACGACCACTTTCGGCTTGCATCGCATCCAGTTTTTCATTTAATGCATCATTGATAACACTGGATGGTAAGATCCTTTCTTCCTGACGGACACAAAGCATGGTTGTTTTACCAATGGTGTGTGTGAGCTGTGTGCTATTATCCGGTGTATTTCCTAATGGTGGAACCCAGCCAAAAGAGGAGGCTTGTGTTGCGCCGCAGGGTTGAAAAGTTTTTTCAGTTAAGTGTGTTTCTAATTGTTCAGTATCAATTGAAAAAGGTTTACTAAAACGGTAGATCTTTAGGTTTTTAAACCACATAGTTCGGTTATCCTGGCCTGTGTCTGTTAAATAAAGAGTGTTGTGATAATCCTGAAAAAAGTTAACTATTCAGTACCTCTGTGTTGATCCTGCTTTTAGTGATTGTCTGGTTGCGATTCAACGGGTTTAAATAGGGTATTAAGGAAGTCACTCATTTAAGAAGTTTAGAATTATCCTAAATAATATGGGGTAAGGCTAGGGTTTTTTACTTTTATTATGATGAAACTAAGACAGCCTTAAAAGAGACTGTCTTATTCTAATAAAGATTCTAAAGCGTATTGAATTTACAAAAAGGTCCATTCAATGTATTCAACATCATCATTTTGATCATCATTCTGAGTATCTGTTACAGCCTGTGCAATGTGTGCTTGAAATATATCATTCTGGTTGCTATGAATTTCAATATCATTAATCGTTGTAGTATTCAAACTGCCTGCTAAAGTAATTATTGAAAGGTAAGTTAACATGGGTTTAAACTCCTGGCTACTATTTATTAGAAAGTAATAAAGAACTAATAAATATTGTATGTTTCCGGGAGGATTAAACAAGTCACAAATTCTGCTTTGTGTGATGGCAGTTACTCAAATGACCATGAATATCTCTCTTAATTCATCGCTGATCTCAGTATGGTATTATAAACTGTTTACACGGTATGAATGACATTAGTCACTACACCCCATATATGCAGGGTTTCTTCAGGTCCGATTTCGATGGGATTAAAGTCATCATTTTCAGGCATTAAACGAACCTCGTTCTGTTTTTTGTATAAACGTTTAACGGTCAGTTCACCTTCAACTGCAGCAATGACGATCTTGCCATGAATCGCTTCAATACCTCGATCAACAATTAAAATGTCGTCAGGATGAATTCCGGCATTGATCATGGAGTAGCCGGTCACGCGAACAAAAAATGTCGATGATGGATCATGAATCAGGTATTCACCCAGATCGATCATTCCCTCAATATAATCATCCGTAGGTGCGGGGCAGCCGGCGGCCACTTTACCGCCATAAAGCGGCAGCTTAAAACCACCGGCATGTGCATATTCAAGAATACGATCAACCATGCTCTCAGGTACACGAATGGCCTTCGTTGATTCGGAAAATTTCCCGGTTCCTTTTGGGCGGCCTGCACCGCTGCGTTTACCTCCTCTGGGCATATCACGTCTCCTGAAAAAATGCTGAAAATGAGTATTACCAATAGAATAGTGTACTTTTATCAATATGTCTAATTAAATTTATTTTTTTAGGTAATTTGTTGTGATAGGAATAGGCTGTCTGTGGATTTTTTCTAAGTAATACAGGATAATACCGCATCAAATTGAACCCAGATACTTTCACGCTTGTGAAAATGATAATATAGACTTTCAGGAATAATACGTTGATATCTACAGCAAACCTCACCATCCAATTTGGCGCCAAGCCATTATTTGAAAACGTTTCGGTTAAATTTAGTGATGAAAACCGTTATGGTCTTATTGGAGCCAATGGATGTGGTAAATCCACATTTATGAAGATTTTAGGGGGTGACCTTGATGCCACCAGCGGCACAGTAACTACCAGCACGGGTGAACGTGTTGGTAAGCTGCGTCAGGATCAATTTGCCTATGAAGAATACAGCGTAATTGATACCGTCATAATGGGTCATGAGGAACTCTGGCAGGTTAAAGAAGAACGTGATCAGATCTATGCCAAAGCGGATATGAGTGAAGATGAAGGCATGCGTGTCGCGGACCTGGAAGTTCAATACGGTGAAATGGACGGCTATACCGCTGAATCCAGAGCCGGTGAACTATTAATTGGTGTCGGTATTCCGGTAGAACAGCATTTTGGACCTATGTCAGCCATTGCTCCCGGTTTTAAATTGCGGGTGTTACTGGCGCAGGTGCTGTTTTCTGATCCTGACATTATGTTATTGGACGAGCCGACCAATAATCTGGACATTAATACCATTCGCTGGTTAGAAGATATTCTTAATGAGCGTAATTGCACGATGATTATTATTTCTCACGATCGTCACTTCCTTAACAGTGTTTGTACCCATATGGCTGATTTGGACTATGGGGCTATTAATATTTATCCTGGCAACTATGATGAATATATGTTGGCAGCGACCCAGGCGCGTGAGCGTCAAATGCAGTCCAATGAGAAAAAGAAAGCAGAAATGTCTGACCTGCAAAAATTTGTGGAACGTTTTTCAGCTAACGCATCTAAGGCAAAACAGGCAACATCTCGTCGTAAGCGTCTGGAAAAAATCCAGCTGGATGATATTAAGGTTTCTTCAAGAAAAAACCCTTTTATTCGCTTTGAGCAGGACAAAAAACTATACCGTAACGCCTTTGAAATTGAAAACCTGAGTAACGGTTATGATGAACTGTTATTTAAAAATCTGGACATGCTGGTGGAAGTGGGTGAACGTATTGCTATTATTGGGACGAATGGTATTGGTAAGACAACACTATTAAGAACCCTGATCCATGATCTGGAAGCTAAAAGCGGTCGAATAAAGTTTTCAGAAAATGCGGACATTGGTTATTATCCTCAGGAACACATTGATGAGTTTGCCGCTGAAATGACTTTATTTGACTGGATGGATCAATGGGGCCAGGAAAGTGATGATGATCAGGCCATTCGAGGTATTCTGGGGCGCTTGTTATTTTCACGTGATGATAGCAACAAATCAGTCAAAGTACTCTCAGGTGGTGAAATGGGACGCATGGTCTATGGCAAATTGATGCTGGAAAAACCCAATATTCTGTTTATGGATGAACCCACCAACCACATGGATATGGAATCCATTGAATCACTCAATATGGCATTAGATGTTTATCAGGGCACCTTGGTCTTTGTCAGTCATGACCGGGAATTTGTTTCTTCACTGGCAAACCGTATTGTGGAAATTAAAGAAGGGGAAATCATCGATTTCAAAGGGACTTATGATGAATACCTGGCCAGTCAGGGGATAGTTGAGTAATTATTTTTTAAGTAGAGACACGATGGGTAAGTGCTGCTTATTCACCTCTGGCTAATCATTATTTTCTCACCTGATTGAGTATCTTTCATGGAATATTGGCAAATTCTATTATTAATCTGTGTTGGCATTTTTGCCGGCTGGATTAATGTAATGGCCGGTGGTGGTTCTCTGCTGACAATTCCTACCATGCTGTTTATGGATATACCCGCTCCAGTGGCTAACGGTACTAATCGTATTGCCATTTTGGCTCAGAATGTCACCGCTGTTTATGCTTTTTTCCGTAATGGTTTCCATGATCTTAAACTCAGTCTTAGCTTATCTTTAGCGGCTTCTTTTGGTGCTCTATGGGGAGCCTGGGTGGGTGTGTTTTTACAGGGTGTCTGGTTTAATCGAATGCTTGCAGTGGTGATGATTATTGTGATTATTCTTATGGCAACTGAAAAAAAAATATCCCCTGAAACAGCTAACAGACAACAGCCAGAAAACGTCCTGATGGGGCATCTTCTCATGGTGGGTGCAGGTTTTTGGGGCGGCATGATTCAAGTGGGTGTCGGATTCATTCTGATGCCCATCTTGCATAAGGTCATGGGCTTTGATCTGGTACGGGTAAATATGTATAAAGTGGCAATTATATTAAGCTTTACCATTGTGGCTTTGTTTGTTTTTGCTTCACAACTGGAGCTAATCTGGTGGGCAGGACTGGGTTTAGCACTGGGAAATTCGATTGGCGGCTGGTATGGTGCTCATAGTACTATTCACAAAGGCGAAGTATGGATAAAAATTGTCCTGTATATTGTCCTGACCGGTTTTATTATTAAGCTACTGTTTTTTTAGTTGTTGCTGTTTTAGTCTTTATCTGTAGACTCAAGGGGTAAGGTAAAGGTAAATTGAGTTCCTTCTCCTAACTTGCTTTGCACATGAATCTGCTGCTTATGAAGCACTACAATCTGCTTGACAATGGCGAGTCCCAGTCCTGCATGTTTGCCTCTGTGGTGTTTGTTTTGTGCTTGATGAAACCGGTCAAAGATTTTGGGCAAGTCGCTTTCACTGATCCCGCTGCCATTGTCCTTAATCTGTATTTGTAATTGGTTATCAGAATGTTCATCTTTAATTAACGGTGACACGATAATGTTTATCGTGCCACCTGCAATGGTGTGATTAAAGGCATTAACCAGTAAGTTATCCAGAACTCGTTCAATCAACGCAATATCGGCATTAACCAACAGGGCTTCCTGTGAACACTGCAGTGCTAAAGAAATGTCGGCCTGCTCCGCTTTGTTCTGGAATTTTTGAGCCACATCATAAATAAATTCACTAAAATTAAATACTTCTAATTCGGGTACGATCTCCCGGGCATCAAACTTGGCCAGCTCGAATAAATTATCAATTAACCGGTTTAATCGTTTACCATTCTGGGAGACTGTTTTCAGATATTTTTTTCGATCATCGCTATCCAGACTATCCTCTTTGAGCGTTAAGATTTCGAGATAGCCCAGCATAGATGCTAACGGGGTTCGTAAATCATGAGATATATTGGCAATGAGATCCCTGCGTAACTTATCCTGTTCTTCCAGTTTGCCCATTTGAACAATAGTATGCTCTGCCATTACATCAAAACTGCTTGCCAGCTGACCAATTTCATCGTTATATTGTTTATCAACTAACTTTGGTTCAGGATAAGAACTAAAACCGTTTTTGGTAAAGTTAGACATTGCCACAGATAAATTTCTGACACGACGGGTAATGGTATAAAAAAGCAATAAACCCAACAGTAAACCAATGCTTAGGCTAATTGAGAGTGATAGCAGACTGTATTGTATAAAATAGTTATCTTGTAATGCCTGATTGACCTGATCAAATTTTTCACCCCGTAACACCACATATAAGTAACCTTCCGGGTTTTCTTTAGTGGGCACATAAGTCACAGAAAATGCTTTTTTTATGGTGAAACTTCGAGGATCATCTCCGGGCAAAAGTTTTCCCTGAAAAAAAGCATCAATGGCTTCAAGTGCAACGGTCTCTCGCTGTACTTTTCCGGGATCAGCGGAATAGGACAAAATGTTACCTTGCAGATCCAACAAATAGATTTCAATATTGGGATTAACCGTCATATAGTCATGAAAAGTCTGCTTTAACGCTTGAGTATTAATTTTACCATTGACCACAATATCGCGTTCACCGACCAGGTTTTTTGCCAGATCACGGTTAAATTCCTGAGTGATTTCCTGTAAATAATCATGAGTGACAGAAAAGGTAATAAATCCGTAAACAAAGCCCATAGTCAAAAGAATCACTACCAGAATACTGGCTAATTTGGCATACAGAGAACCAAACAGGGATAATTTTTCTGATGGTGTATGAGAAGCCGACATTAGACACTCTCAGTGAATTTATAACCCACTCCCCAGGCCGTTAAAATATAGTCAGGCTGGGCGGGATTGCTTTCTATTTTGGCACGTAAGCGATTAATATGAGAGTTAACGGTATGCTCATAGCCATCATGACCATATCCCCAGACCTTGTCGAGTAACTGCGCTCTGGTGAATACCTGGCCAGGATGTTGAGCAAAAAACAGGAGCAGATCAAATTCCTTTGCAGTCAGATTAATCGCTTCCTCCAGCACTTTTACCGTACGGGCAAGAATATTGATTTCAATATTTCCAACCCTGATTTGTTGCTCGCTAGCTTTATGGCCATTGTTATCATCAGGTCGTTTATTCCCAGCAGGCATAGCCTCAACTCGTCGGAACAGCGCTTTAACTCTGGCCACTAGTACCTAAACACATTAATTTTGACCGATTAACTTTTCATATGCCCGATTCAACTTACTTCGGGCACCATCCACATTAAACATCCAGT
>JAHXHI010000174.1 GCA_025656775.1 gamma proteobacterium symbiont of Bathyaustriella thionipta | reverse complement strand
AAAATGTAAACTTACTGCGAAAAGTTTATTCCTGTCCTTACTTTATCCCTTGTATAATAATGACTTTTCGGTTCACCGGACTTTGCTGTCTGTTCATTGGTATATTTCTTAATTATCACCGATTTTATTGTAAATAAGAGAGTGAATAGTGAGCAAAGAATTCAATAAAAGGATTAGAAATGGAGTGGGTAACAGGTTTTATTAATGATTTAAACGGCCTGGTATGGGGGAAACCCATGCTGATCATGATTTTCGGGACAGGGATTTTTCTGATGGTTGGGCTGAGGTTTATGCCGGTCTTAAACCTGTTCAAAGGCTTCAAGCTGCTTTGGGCGGGGCGAGATGGAAAAAATAAGAATGAAGGTGAAATCTCACCCTTTAATGCACTTATGACCTCCCTTTCAGCCACAATCGGCACGGGTAATATTACCGGTGTTGCCACGGCTATCTTTATTGGCGGCCCCGGTGCTTTATTCTGGATGTGGGTGACGGCACTGATAGGCATGGCAACAAAATATGCAGAAGCGGTGTGTGCTGTTCATTATCGCGAAGTGGATGAAAAGGGCAGCTATCTTGGCGGACCGATGTACTACATTAAAAATGGTCTCGGAAAAAAATGGCTTTGGCTGGGCTTTCTGTTTGCCTTGTTTGGTGCCCTGGCATCTTTTGGTATTGGTAATACGGTTCAGGCGAACTCTGTTGCCAGTGCATTACAGGCGCAATTCAATATACCGCTTTGGTTGACGGGGGTTGTTTTGCTGTTATTGACTGCTGCGGTGGTGCTTGGTGGAATAAAACGAATTGCTTTAGTGGCAGGTAAATTAGTCCCTTTTATGGCGCTGGCTTATATTGCTGCGGGTCTAGTGGTATTAATTACCCATTTTTCGCAAATTCCGCAAGCACTGACGTTGATTGTGAAAAGTGCATTTAGTCCGGTTGCTGCAACCGGCGGTTTTGCCGGGGCAACGATTATGCTTGCTGTACAATGGGGTGTGGCTCGAGGTATTTTTTCCAATGAAGCGGGTCTTGGCAGTGCTCCAATTGCTCATGCTGCGGCTAAAACAAACGATCCGGTGCGTCAGGGAATGATTGCTATGCTGGGTACGTTTATTGATACCATTATTGTCTGCAGCATCACTGGACTGGCTATTGTGTTAACAGGGGTGTGGACAACGGGGGTAAAAGGTGCGGCACTGACCATTGCTGCGTTTGATCAGACCATGCCTGAAATGGGGGGTGTGATTGTGAGTATTGCTCAGGCTGTGTTTGCTTTTACAACGATTTTGGGGTGGAGTGTTTATGGTGAACGTTGTGTCGAATATTTGTTTGGTATTCGTTCGGTGATGATTTTTCGAGTATTATGGATTATTGCTGTACCCATTGGTGCAATGGGTGATTTAAGCTTTATCTGGCTATTAGCAGATACCTTAAATGCACTGATGGCATTACCTAATCTGATTGCTTTATTATTATTGAGTCCGGTGATTTTTAAACTGACAGTAGAAGCAAGGAAAAAGACTGCAGCAGGTTTTTAAGTGACTCGCTATGAGTCTATTGTTTATAAAAATTGTCTGATGGTGAGTTCATTGCCGCGCTGGGTAAATTCTAATTGTTTTAGTACGGACATACCCAGCAGTATTTCTTCCAGATTGGGTGTAATAATTGCTTTGATATTATATAAGTGAATTTCCCCGATACTGAGTTGATTGATTGTCGTTTGATAGCCGGTGCTTCGGCCGTTAGCAGTTGAAATTTGAATTTTCCGGCCTTTTTTAAGACCTAATCTTTGAGCCTGAGACTGGGGAACAGCAACAAATGTGGCGCCCGTATCCAGAAGAAAGACCGTTTTACTGCCATTTATCATACCTGTACTGACATAATGACCGGAACGGTTTCGTTTGAGGGTTATTTCCACAAAATTATTATTTATCTGCGAAGTACGAACGATTTGATTGGGATTGTACTGCTCGTCAAGTACATTTTGAAAAATCTGCGTCAATAGTCCCAGTCCAATGATCATTGCGATCACTATCATACCGGTACCTATGCGTTTAGTCTCAGACTGGTGCTTGGAACCCTTGTTTTGATCCATTCAGGGAATTGAGCACTGACTTAGTGCTCAATTTTCTCTTGTAAATCTTCAAGAACAGCATCCATTGCACGTTCAAATACGGGCGATTCATCAAGAATAGTGGCTTGTTGATTGCGTAATGCATTACTTAAACCCTGTAATGATTTCTCCGCAATCTGGCCAGTTTGGGTAACAAAAATATAGGCGCTGGCATCCTCGCTCATCCAGGAAATTTTGGCGCGGTAACTCTTGTCATCAGCACCCTGAAATTCAACCCATGCTCCGGATGTCAGGTTTCGAGCCTGTTGGGTATAGATATCTTCAATTAATTCATCATGACCATCATCAGCAATAGCCTGCTCTGAACCATCTTCAAGTGAAGCCAGTAGATTTTCTTCATCTAAAACATCCAGGTTAGACAGATCGCCACCGAGCATAACATCAACCCCGGCATCAATATTTTCTAACTCTTCAGGGGATAGTTCTTCGCTCTCAAGTAGGCTGGATTCAGCTAAAGGCTCATCAGAAGGCTGGGTGGTACTGCGTAGTCTGTCAGAGCTACGTCGGCTTTGATTTTGCAGACGGTTGCTTGAAATATAGGCAACGCCATCCTGTGATAGCTCACTGTCATTGATATCCTGTCCCTTCATACAGGCAAGATGACAATTTTGTAAATCCTGTAATAATTGTTCCCGCAGCTCTTTAGGATAATGAATTCGATCGAGTCCGGCATTAAGTGCATTAAGGATACCCGGAATGACTCTAACTAATTGTTTTTGACTTTGAATATCTGTCTTCGGGTCAATACTCCAAACCAGTGTATCAACGAAGGTCATGGCCATGTCCCATTCGTCACTTTCCATACCGTCAGTAAAGAAAATATCGAACATGACGTCTTTCCAAACCCGTTCCAGCAGTAAAACAATATTGTAAGGAAGCTCTTTAGTGCTGATCCGTGAACTGAGTTCAGTCGTGACAAGCTTAAGTGCCGCATCCTTTGAAGGGCCTTTTTTATTGCTTAATCCCTGGTTGAACTGAGTCAGGAAGCGATGTAGGTCATCGAGCAATTCATCAAAAAATTCAACGTTGCATTCTTGTGTTTGTTCGTTGCTGATATGGCTGACAATGTTTTCCAGCTTGAGATACAGGGGATTATCATGTGAATTGACATTGTCAGTCACACCTAAACCCGCATTGGCCAGTTCATTCAGAAGTTTTCGAGCGGGGTGATTTTTGTTTCTAAAAAGACTTTTATCCTGTAACGCAATTTTGATAATGGGGATCTGCAAACGGCTGAGTAAAGACTTAACTGAATCAACAAGGTTTTTATCATCAAGAATAAAGTCAAACAGCATGCCAATGACATCAATCAAATCATCATCGCTCTGGTTGATAGCTTGCTTATGTTGATTTGACTGTAAGGATTGTTTTAAGGCTTCTTTGAGTAAATTACTGGTTGCAGCACCCGTTCCATGAAAATTATTAAATTGTTCAGCTATTTCAGGCATTGTCTGTAATTGAGATAAAGAGGCCATCACATCATCAGTTGAAGCATACTGAGCCTGAGGTATCTGCTGTTGAACAGACTTATTTTGATTAATGAGTTGTTGTATGAGAGCAAAAGCCTGTGCGTCGCCTGCACCGCTATCCATTCCCATAGGCTGCTGCATAAACTGTGAAAGGCCGCTATTGTCCTGCAGTCCTTCTTCAGACGTATTCTGGACGGGGGTATTAATCAAACCACCCAGTCCGCCTGGCATATGAGGCGTTTGTTTTTTTACTGCGCCTTTGTAACTGACTTTCAGGTTGGGAAGAACATTCTTTTCAATCAGTAGTTGATTGGTCTGCGCGTACAATTCATGGAGTTTGGTAATAAGGTTGATATCAAAAAGTTTGAATACCAGCAGCTTTACTTTGATTTCTGCTTCAAGCGTATTGACCGCAAAAACAAAAGAATTACAGAGTGATGTCGGCCCCATAGGGTTGTTTGCAAGGTTTATTTTTAAACCATTGTAGAGATAAGCAAGGCGTTGATTTAATTGATTAAGGGCTTCTTTATTATCTCTTTCAGCCTTGGCAATCATATTATGAGTGGCTAAATCTTCTTCAAGGCTATCATCGGCAACAAGTGACAGGTCGTCAAGTTCAGAGGTACTGTTCTCTACTGTATTTTCATTTTGTATTGATTCAACATTAAAACTTTGCGCAACATGGGTAACAAATTCTTCGTAGGCAACGCTACGGCGTAAACGAATAATGCGCATGGCATCAAAATAGATATTTTGATCCGTTGCATTTTCTGATTTTTCAGCCATTTCGAACAATTGAGTATCGACATTATCAAACAATGTCGATACTGCATTATTTGTCCACTGAGTAGTGTATTGTATTAAATCACCTAATGGACCTTCAGGTGTCATTGGGTTATGTACCTTATCATCTTGTGTTAAACTAGTCTTGTGTTGAAGATTATTATCTACAGGTGCATTTTTATCTTGTTGCTTCAGTTGACTAAATTGTAAGATATTGTTTTTCGGTTGCATTTAGATCACACCTTAGATCAGCGTACTGCCTGATACTGATTTTCTATAAAAGAATCGTTGTCAAAATATAGTAGGCAGTAAAAAACTTATTAAAGTTCAGTTAGCTAATGCAACTATATTTATATCTTATTTGTAATGGTAGAACATTTAATTGATCTTTTCACTACGTTTTTTCTACAAATAGATAAAGAAAGGGCTTAATTTACACGAATGTACGATATTTCTGACGGCTGGTTTAAAAAATCCCGAAAAATAATTTCGCCAAATTATAATGAACGACCTGAAGATAGTGTCATTGACGCCATTATTATCCATTCTATTTCATTACCACCGGGCTGTTATCAAGGTAATGATATTCACCATTTTTTTTCTAATCAACTGGATTGTGATAAAGACCCGTTTTACGATGAAATTCGTGATGTAATGGTTTCTGCCCATTTGTTAATTCGCCGCAGTGGTGAACTGGTTCAATATGTCAGCTTATTTGATCGGGCATGGCATGCCGGGCAGTCCCGGCTGGGTGAGCAGGAAAACTGTAATGATTTTTCTATTGGTATTGAACTGGAAGGTACGGATAACAGCCTGTTTGAATCAGCTCAATATCATACGCTGACAAATGTTGTCAGCGCCTTGCTGGACTATTTCCCTCAGATCACCAGAAAACGTATTGTTGGTCATAGTGATATTGCTCCTGGACGTAAGACTGATCCAGGTAGTGGCTTTGATTGGGGATACTGGCAAGCAATGTTAACGAATTCTATCAATTCAGAAAATTAAGAAAGTAGGACAGAATGACAGTTTATACCGGACACTTACGCAAAATGCGGGTTCATTATGAAAATTCACTCACACCAGTGGAATATTCATTAGCACTTGCAGACGACTCTAATATGGAATCGGACAATCCTGCCATTGTCTTAAATTCAATGCTGGGAAAACGCATCATAATTCACTATAAAAATGAAATACATTGTGTGTCTTGTGGTCGAAAAAGTAATAAAAGCTTTAACCAGGGGCATTGTTATCCTTGTTTCACTCGTCTTGCTTCCTGTGATAAGTGCATTATGAGTCCGGAAAAGTGTCATTTTGAACAGGGGACCTGCAGAGAGCCTGAATGGGGACAAACGCATTGTATGCAATCGCATTTTGTGTATCTGGCCAATTCATCGGGTCTGAAAGTGGGCATTACCCGAGGTGATCAGTTACCCACTCGCTGGATCGATCAGGGTGCAATTCAGGCGTTGCCTGTTTTTAAAGTGAGTCAGCGCTATTATTCAGGCTTGGTTGAGGTCTTATATAAACAAGAAGTGTCTGATCGAACACAATGGCAAAGAATGCTCAAAGGTCAGGTTGAAGAAATGGATTTATTACAAAAGCGAACAGAATTATTTACCTTGTTTACGGACCAAATTGATGCAATGAAGTCTGAGCTGCCAGAAGGTGCTATCGCCACTGTTGAGAATGAGGCAATGACTGAGATTATTTATCCGGTTGAAGAATATCCGCAAAAAATCAAATCATTTAACCTGGATAAACAGTCGTTAGTTGAAGGCACGTTAATGGGGATAAAGGGACAATATTTAATATTGGATACCGGCGTAATCAATATTCGAAAATTTTCTGGCTACCATGTGGATTTTGAAGTGGCAGAGTAGACCATTTCTTTAAAGCAATTACGCTAACTTGTTCTGGATGGTTTTGACTAATCCTGAGCAGTCAAGGCCATAACTATGATGTATTTCCTGTTGAGTGGCATGTTCAGGGAATTTATCAGGCAAACCCAGATTAATCACTGGGCAAATAGATGGCTCGCTAATCAGACTTTCATTGACGGCACTACCGGCTCCACCCAATACGCTATTGTCTTCCAGGGTGATAAGTAGATCACTGGTTTGGGCAAGTTGTTGTGTAATGTTGGTATCAAGTGGCTTGATAAAGCGCATATTGACGACTTTGATATGGTAATCGTTTGTTAGCTCATCCGCTGCTGATAAGGCTTCATGCAGCAGACTGCCGAAACTTAACAGGGTGACTGTTTTGTTTGTTTTATGCCGGGTTTTTTCTTTATCGTTATCAAAAACCAGCTCACCTTTGCCAATCTCAAGTTGGATGGGGGTTTGTTTATCAATGGCTTTTCCCGGACCTTTGCCTCTTGGGTAACGAACGGCAACCGGTGAATTCAGGGCAAAACCATAATTCAGCATGTGATAACATTCGTTTTCATCAGCAGGTGCCATAATGGTCATATTAGGGATACAGCGCATAAAACTTAAATCAAAATTACCGGTATGAGTGGCACCGTCACTGCCGACAATACCACTGCGATCAATGGCAAATAATACCGGCAGGTTTTGTAATGCAACATCATGAATCAGTTGATCATAGGCGCGTTGCAAAAATGAAGAGTAGATGGCAACAACTGGTTTTAAGCCTTCACAAGCCATACCTGCGGCAAGCGTGACACTGTGCTGCTCGGCAATGCCGACATCATAGTAGCGATCAGCAAACTGCTCTGAGAATTCAACCAGTCCGGAGCCTTCACGCATGGCAGGGGTAATTCCGATTAATTGCTGGTTTTTATGTGCCGCATCAATAATCCATTCGCTAAAAACCTGAGTATAAGTGGGTGTTGTTTCAGGTTTTACGCTACTGTCCGGCGGATTGCTGTAAAAACCAGGCGAGGCGGAATGATATTGAGTAGGCTGTTGCTCAGCCGTTTCAAAGCCCTTGCCTTTTTGCGTGACAATATGTAAAAACTGAGGACCGGATAATTCTTTGATGTTTTTTAAAGTGGCTAATAATGTCGGGAGATCATGGCCGTCAACAGGACCAATATAATTAAAACCCAATTCTTCAAATAAAGTGCCGGGAATCACCATGCCTTTCATGTGTTCTTCGGCACGGCAGGCAAGCTCCCAGACTGAGGGCATGGAACTGAGCACTTTTTTAGAGTTTGATTTGACCGTGGTATAGAGCTTTCCGGACAGTACTTTGGCAAAATAATTCGATAAACCGCCCACATTAGGCGAAATAGACATATCGTTATCATTTAAGATAACCAGTAAATCAGCATCCAGATCGCCGGCATGATTAAGTGCTTCAAATGCCATACCGGCAGTCATCGCACCGTCACCAATAACGGCAATAGATTTTTGTTTTAAGTCGGCTTTTTTGGCGGCGATAGCCATACCCAATGCGGCACTGATAGAGGTACTGGAATGGCCTACACCAAAGGCATCATAAGGACTTTCAGAGCGTTTTGGAAAGCCGGAAAGGCCGTTTTTTAAACGTATTGTGTCAAGTTGCTGAGCACGGCCTGTGAGAATTTTATGTGGATAGGCTTGATGACCCACATCCCAGATTATTTTATCCTCAGGTGTATTAAAGGTTCGATGTAAGGCTATGGTTAATTCTACTGCGCCTAGATTGGAAGAAAGGTGTCCTCCGGTTTTATCCAGAGTCTGGAGTAAAAATAATCTGAGCTCGGCAGCTAATAGTATCAGCTGATCTTTATCCAGATCGGTTAAATCATCAGGTGATTTGATGGTATTTAATAGTGGATAAGGTATCAGATCTGTCATAGCAATAGTATAAAATCGGCAGTTATTTCAGAAATACTCATTAAAAGTCCGTTAATGAACGCCAATTATATTTGCCGTTGCAGTATGTTTGCTCAAAAAGATAAATAAGTATACCTTAATTTAATGATTACGGGTAATAATATATTCAGACAATTCCCGAAGGGGATCAGCGTTGTGATCGAAATGGTTCAAACTATTTAAGGCGTTCTGATGGCATTCTAAAGCCATCTTTTTTGCACCATCAAGACCCAGCAGCGCCGGATACGTTGCTTTATTCAAGCTGATATCAGCACCCTGTTGTTTGCCTAACGTTAAGGTATCGGATTCAATATCAAGAATATCGTCTTTAATTTGAAATGACAGGCCAATATTTTTTGCGTAAGTGTCCAGGGCATTTAAATCTGAAGAGTCTGGCGCTTGTGAGCACAATGCACCCAGCTGGACACTGGCACGGATCAGCGCGCCCGTTTTATGTTCATGCATTCGTTTTAATTGTTCCAGAGAAAGGCTTTTTCCAGTTGATGATAAATCAATAGCCTGTCCTCCGGCCATGCCGGCTGCACCACTGCTTTGTGCTAATACCTTGAGCATGGATACGATTTGACTCGCTTCAAGGTAAGAATTTTGAGTGAGTGCTTCAAACGCAAGGGTTTGCAAGGCATCACCGGTCAGTAATGCCGTGGCTTCTGAAAACTGTTTGTGGCAGGTGGGTTTACCACGGCGTAAATCATCGTCATCCATTGCAGGCATATCATCGTGTACTAATGAATAACAATGAATCAATTCAACTGCACAGGCTGGTGCATCCTGATGTTCGGGGGGGATATTAAGTGCCATACCGGTTAAATAAACCAGTAGCGGACGGATGCGTTTACCGCCATTAAAGGTGCTGTAATGCATTGCCTGATGTAATTCTTCAGCAACATTGGAGGTATTGCCGATAAGTTGCTCAAGCGCTTGATCAACTCGTTGTTGATAGTGTTCTGTGAGTTGTTTTAACGGCACTATGGATAGTCCTTAAGAGAAGACGTCTTGTTATTTTCTAATAAAATTTTTACTTTTTGCTGGGCTTCGGTAAGCGCATTTTGACAGGAGCGGGTTAGATTAATGCCCCGCTCAAAATCCTGAAGTGATTGCTCAAGACTTAAATCACCTTCTTCGAGTGCATCGACTAATTTTTCCAGTTCATTAAGTGATGCTTCAAAGTCAAATTTTTTACTCTCTTTTACAACCGAGGATTGTTTTTTGATCGCTGCTTTTTTCTTCACTGGATGCTCATTATTATCCGTTAAAGGCTCATTTTTACCTGCTAAAGGCGCTTTTTTTGTCATAAATTTCAGCTTATTCGAGGTTTCAGGTTAGTTGATGCTATAATTGTAATATTGCACATACAGATGGTAAAGCGCTTTAATTTATTTTTTGAAAAAATGACTGCCAAAAAACGTTTTTAATGGTTGAAATGCTGATTAATTACCCTCTGTTTCATCGAGTTTTAAATTGAGTCCTTATGAATATACAGTTAACAATACCACGTTCTAAAATGATTACATCAGCATTCATGCTTTTTTTCTTAAGCATTTTTTTAACCTGTAGTACTGCTGCATTAGCTGACGTTTGGGATAAATGGGATAGTCATACCGAAGAATACAAAGAAAATGAAGGTGTTGAGGATTATGTGTGGAAGGAAGGAGGCAATAAAATGCCTGAATATCCTGAAAATAGTGATTTACTCGAAGTAGCAGGTCCTCCGGCGTATCGAAATTATCAGTATTTCATTGATGCTAAAAACTTGACGGTTGGAGCAGACGGTGTGGTGCGTTACAGTATTGTGATTCGTTCCAGCAGCGGTGCAGATAATGCAATGTATGACGGCATACGTTGTACCACGAATCAGATGAAAAACTATGCTTATGGCAGCACCGGCATGGACGGTAATAAGAAGTTTATTCAAAAAACAAGTGTCGCCTGGACTCCTTTTCGTACAATTGGAGCGACTGGATATGCACCGATTTTAGCGATGAACTATTTTTGCGATCATAGCGGTGTCCCCTTAAAACGTCATGTCATCATACAAAATATAAAATATGGGAAGGGCCCTGTTGATGGGCTTTACAATTAAATTGCTGACGTATATTGAGACAATTAAAAAAATACAAAATGACATTGGTTTTGCAAAGAAAATTCAGGCATGAAAATTAAAAAACGGATTGTATCCAGACAAGAACATTTAGTATCAAGGGATGCTATCAGTGATAATGCATTAAAAGTACTCTATCGCCTTAAAGATGCGGGTTATCAAGCCTATCTTGTTGGCGGTGGTGTGAGAGATTTGTTGTTGGGTGAAAAGCCAAAAGACTTTGATGTAGCGACAGATGCCCATCCGGATGAAGTGAAAGGCCTGTTTCGAAATTGCCGTTTGATTGGCAGGCGCTTTCGACTGGCACACATTCTTTATGGCCGTGATGTCATTGAAGTGGCCACTTTCAGAGGGCCTCATGAAGGCGAGAGCACCACGCGTGCCGATCAAAATAAAGAGGGACGTATTACTCGGGATAATGTCTTTGGCAGCCTTGAAGAAGATGCCTTGCGCCGGGATTTTTCAATCAATGCGCTGTATTATAATATCCGTGACGATTCTATTGTTGATTTTACCGGCGGTATGGATGATCTGCAGCATAAAATGATACGCATGATTGGTGATACGCAGACCCGTTATCGTGAAGATCCCGTGAGAATGCTCAGAGCGGTGCGTTTTGCCGCCAAACTCAATTTTCAAATGGAACATCAAACCAATAACCTGATTTTTGAGCTGGGAGACTTATTAGAAGATATTCCTGTGGCTCGATTATTTGATGAAACCCTTAAAATGTTTCAAGGTGGTTATGGTCTTCGATGTTTTCAGCTACTCAGGGAATATCGTCTGTTTGAATTATTATTTCCAATGACTGAAGCTTCTATTAATCTGAGCCAGGATGATCACTCAGCAACACTGCAATTGATTGAGCAGGCATTAATCAATACCGATGCACGAATTGCGACAGGCAAATCAGTCAACCCGGCATTTTTTCTGGCGGTTCTACTCTGGCATCCCATGCATGAATATAAACATCGTTTTATTGAACGCGGCCAACATGAAATGGAAGCGCTGCTCAGTGCCAGCCGTGAAGTGATTATACGGCAACAGGCGCACACCTCTATTCCTAAACGTCTGAGTCTGATGATGCGCGAAATCTGGCATATGCAGCCGCAGTTACAGCATCCCACTCGTAAACGAGCCTTACGTACTCTGGCAAACAAACGCTTTCGTGCGGGTTATGATTTTCTATTACTGAGAAATAAAGTAGATGAGCCGGAACTCACGCCACTTTGTGAATGGTGGACAGAGATACAGACTAAAAAAATATCTGAACAGGAAGCCATGTGCGAGTCTTTAACCAGACCTCAAAAAAAATCAGGAAAACGAAAGAGGCGTCGTAGAAAAAAAACAGTCACTCATCATGCTGATGTGTCTTCAGCTAATGTCGGCAGTAGTGAATGAAATGCTATATCGGCCTGGGTAGTAATTTAGCAGAACCTTTAATTCAGTTGCAAACGGCTTTGCAGCAGATTGAAAAAGAGCCTGAATTGCAATTAGGTAAAGTATCGAGTTTTTACCAGAGTAAGGCTTTAATATTACCGGATGCGCCACCTCAGAATGACTATATTAATGCCGTAGCGCTGTTGGAAACAGATTTAAGCGCAGCGCTATTATTACAAAAACTGCATAAAATTGAAGCATCGCAGGGGCGTGAACGAAATGAAAAATGGGGTGCCCGAACGCTGGATTTAGATATATTACTTTATGGTGATCTTCACATTCAGACAAAAATACTGACAATACCTCATGCCCAGATGCAATATAGAAATTTTGTGCTTCACCCTTTATTTGAAATTGCCGGTGCAATTGACATTCCCGGATTGGGTAGTTTGTCTGAAATGGCACAAAAAATAGCCTGGGATGGGTTAAAAAAACTGACTAAACATTAACAGGAATATGAATAAAATTACAACAACAAAACTGAATAAAATGAAGCAGGCAGGTGAAAAATTTACCTGTTTAACTGCCTATGATGCCAGCTTTGCCATTGCTCAGGAAAATGCCGGTGTGGAGGTGATTTTAGTCGGTGATTCTCTGGGTATGGTGGTTAAAGGGCAGGTAAGCACTTTATCCGTTACTATGGATGAAATGATTTATCATACCGCTAACGTCTCCCGGGTTTGTCAAAAATCACTGATTATGTCTGATTTGCCTTTTGCTGCGGATGTCACCAAAGAACAGGCGTATAGTAATTCTGCCCGTTTGATCAGTGAGGGGGGGGCTCATATGGTTAAAATTGAAGGCGGCGCCGCCATGTTGGAAACGGTTCAGTTTTTAGCTCAGCGAGGGGTTGCAGTCTGTTCACACCTTGGCTTATTACCGCAGTCTGTCTACAAAATGGGCGGTTATCGCATTCAGGGACGTACTGCCGATGAAGCTGAACAAATACTCAATGATGCCATTGCATTAGAGCAAGCCGGTGCAGATCTGTTATTATTAGAATGTGTACCCGCTGAACTTGCGACACGTATCACTCAGAGCGTTACCATTCCAGTGATCGGTATTGGTGCGGGGTCTGGCTGTGATGCTCAGGTGTTGGTTTGCTATGACATGCTGGGTTTGACGCATGGTAATCCGGCCAGTTTTGTAAAAAACTTTTTGCAAGATACCCACTCAATTCAGGATGCCTTTAAAGCCTATGTTGAACACGTTAAAAATGGTCAGTTTCCTGCCCCTGAACATACCTTTAATTGAGCATGGCTTGCCCCTTGAATCTAAATTAAACGCGATACGATTCCAATGCAGATAATACACACTATTGCTCAACTGCGACAAATTGTTGCATCTCATAAGCGGGCAGGAAAAATCATCGGTTTTGTGCCGACGATGGGTAATTTGCATCAGGGGCATCTGCTGCTGGTTGAAATGGCCTTATCTCAATCAGATATTGTGATTTGCAGTATCTTTGTTAACCCATTGCAGTTTGGCGAAGGTGAAGACTTTGAACACTATCCGCGAACCTTACAGGCTGATGCAGATAAATTGCAGCAAGTGGGATGTGATATTGTCTTTGCACCTGCTGTTGAGGAAATCTACCCTGATTCACAAGGTAATGGACAGGATCAAAGTCAGGTCATCGTACCGGGCATTAGTGATATTCTTGAAGGTGCTGCCCGCCCGGGGCATTTTACCGGTGTCGCAACGGTGGTGGCCAAACTGTTTAATATGGTACAGCCGGATAAAGCTGTGTTTGGCGCAAAAGATTATCAGCAACTGCAGGTGATTAAGCGCTTTGTTCGGGAGCTCTGTTTTCCAGTTGAAATTCTCACACATCCCATTGTACGAGAAAGCAATGGCCTGGCTATGAGTTCACGTAATGGCTATTTAAGTGATACTCAAAAACAACAGACTGGTGCCATTCATCAAATGTTAAAGGATGTATCCAGACAAATAAAAGCGGGTGCAAACAATTTTGAGCAGCTTGAACAACAGGCTGTCGAATCGTTAAATGCACAGGGCTTTGTGACAGATTATATCAGTATACGTGCTGCGGACTTGTCACCTGCAATGCTGACACATAAACATCTGGTTGTTTTAGCCGCCGCTTATCTTGGTACAACACGTCTGCTTGATAATATTCAGATAACACTTTAACCGATAATTAAATTTTCAAAATTGTAAAAATAAGCACTATATGATATATTATCCGGCCCTTATAAACGTTTAATACAGAATTAATACAGATACAAACCGTCAGGAATTACCATGCAGTGCTCAATGCTTAAGTGCAAATTACATCGAGTGACAGTGACTCACTCAGAACTTGACTATGAAGGCTCCTGCGCCATTGATACAGAATTAATGGAAGCTGCGGGTATTCTTGAGTATGAACAGATAGAAATTTACAATATTACCAATGGTGAACGGTTTTCGACCTACGCGATTAAGGCAGAGGCGGGTTCAAATATCATTTCTGTCAATGGGGCGGCAGCACATAAAGCAAATCCTGATGATTTAATTATTATTGCCGCTTATGCCAGCCTGGATGAAGAAGAACTTAAGACATACAAGCCCACTTTAGTTTATGTTGATGAAAAAAATAACATTACTCATACTAATACACAAATACCTGTCCAGGCGGTGAGTTAATATCATTGTAAAACCAAGGTGATGCATTACTATTGTCACCTCTGCAATCCCGGCATTTTTAGCAGGGATAACTTAGCAGCAAATTCCCTCTCTTTCTAGAAAATAGCCTATACTATACGACTAATACAATTTACTCTTAATTTTACTGGAGCTATCATGGAAAAGGCTGACATCGGCTTAATCGGACTGGCTGTGATGGGGCAAAACCTTGCCTTAAATATCAATGATCATGGCTTTCGGCTCTCAGTCTATAATCGCACAACCAGCAAGGTTGATGAGTTTATTAATGGAGCAGCTAAAGGTACACAGATTACAGGCACCTATTCAATTGAAGAGTTTGTAAATAGCCTGAGTTCTCCGCGCCGTATTTTGCTCATGGTCAAGGCCGGAGAGGTGGTTGATCATTTTCTTGATATGCTGATTCCCCATCTTGAGATGGGTGACATCATTATGGATGGTGGTAATTCGCTTTATACTGATACCACAAGACGTGTTAAAACAATGGAAGAGCAAGGTATTATTTACCTTGGAACGGGGATTTCCGGTGGTGAAGAAGGGGCTCGCAATGGGCCTTCCATTATGCCCGGTGGTAATAAAAGCGGATGGTCTCAGGTTAAACCTATTCTGCAGAGTATTACGGCCCAGGTTGATGGTGAACCCTGTTGTGAATGGATTGGTGAAGAGGGTGCCGGACATTATGTAAAAATGGTGCATAACGGCATCGAGTACGGTGACATGCAGTTAATCTGTGAAGCCTACCAATTTTTAAGAGAAGGCTTATCGCTCAGTGTGGATGAAATCGCTGATATATTCACACAATGGAATGAAGGTGAACTAAACTCCTACCTGATTGAAATTACCAGCCATATCTTAAGAGTGAAAGATACTGATGGTGAACCTCTGGTTGACAAAATTCTAGACACCGCTGGTCAGAAAGGTACCGGGAAATGGACTGCAATTAACTCGCTTGAATTGGGTATTCCCCTGACATTAATTGGTGAGGCGGTATTTGCACGGTTTTTATCAGCCTTGAAATCAGAACGGGTTAAAGCCGCAAAAGTACTGGCGGGCCCTGATATAAAATTTGACTATACAGGACAAGAAAAAGCAGACTACATTAATGCCGTTAAAGAGGCACTCTATGCTTCAAAAATTATCTCTTATACTCAGGGGTATATGCTTATGCGTGAAGCGGCAAAAGCCTATCAGTGGAATTTAAATTATGGCGGTATTGCCCTGATGTGGCGAGGCGGATGTATTATTCGCAGTCGATTCCTGGACAGTATTAAATCTGCCTATAGTCATAATCCGGAGCTGGAAAGTTTACTCCTGGATGATTTTTTCCAACAAGCTATTGCTTCAGCACAAACAGGCTGGCGCAAAACGGTTTCCAGAGCCGTTGAGTCGGGTATACCTGTTCCTGGCTTTGCAGCCGCATTAACATTTTATGATGGCTATCGCATGGCATCTGTACCCGCAAATCTACTACAGGCACAGCGAGATTATTTTGGTGCACATACCTTTGAACGTACTGATAAACCCCGTGGTGAATTTTTCCATTATGAATGGGCGGATGAAAGCTGAAAATGACAAACTCTAATAATATTATGGGCGATCATAAGATTTCCGAACCATGTACTTTAATTATTTTTGGTGCCACAGGACATCTGAGCAAAAAAAAATTACTACCGGCTCTTTATCATCTTGAAGAATCAAAGCGTTTACCGGAGAAAATGACTATTGTTGGTTTTGGGCGCAGAGACTGGAGCAATGAACAATGGGCTGAAGAAATCAAGCCTGAGTTAAAAAAACATGTTCGTAGTGGTATAGATGATGAGGTGTTTAAACGTTTTAGTCAGCGTCTGAACTTTCAAAAAGGAGATTTGCAGCAAATCTCTTCTTTTGAAAAACTAAAAGAACGTCTGGGTGGCTCTGATGTGTTTTCTAATAATCATATCTTTTATTTAGCTATACGACCGCAGGACTATAATTTTGTCACTAAAAATCTGGTAGCCACTGGTTTGCATAAGGAAGACAATGGTTATGCTCGTCTGGTGGTTGAAAAACCTTTTGGACATGATTTGGAAAGTTCAGAAATACTTGATAGTCAATTGCATAAATATTTTCAAGAAGAGCAGATTTATCGTATTGATCATTATCTGGGTAAAGATACGGTACAAAACATCCTGGTGTTTCGTTTTGCCAATTTACTTCTTGAGCCTTTGTGGAATCGCAATTATATCGACCATGTGCAAATTACTCATGCTGAAACTGCGGGTGTTGAAGGCCGATCGCATTTTTATGATTC
This sequence comes from gamma proteobacterium symbiont of Bathyaustriella thionipta, assembly GCA_025656775.1. GTDB lineage: Bacteria > Pseudomonadota > Gammaproteobacteria > GRL18 > GRL18 > GRL18. The sequence goes on along the minus strand of JAHXHI010000174.1, from coordinate 13,726 downwards.
TGCCGGTGCACTGCGAGATATGATTCAAAGTCATTTACTGCAAATGCTGACTCTTGTTGCTATGGAGCCACCTGCACATCTGGATGCGAATGCCTTACGTGATGAAAAAGTAAAAGTACTGCGTTCTATTCGTCCTATTAATCGTAAGTCAGTGAATATGCAGGCTTTTCGTGCTCAGTATACTTCAGGTGATGTGAATCATTCCAAAGTGCCGAGTTATCTGAATGAAGAGGATATTGCGCAAGATAGTACAACAGAAACATTTGCTGCAATGAAATTGTATATTGATAACTGGCGTTGGAAAGGTGTACCCTTTTATTTGCGTACCGGTAAACGAATGAAGGAAAATAACTTTCTGGTGAGTATTCGTTTTAAGCGTCCACCCCAGCAATTGTTTAAAGATACTGCTTTAAAACAAATGGACCCGGACTGGGTTCTGATTAATATTCAGCCGGAAGAGTGTCTGAGAATTGAGATGCAGGTCAAAAAATCAGGACTTGAGTTAGAAACAAAAACTTCTCAGTTAGAAGCCTGTCGTTGTGAAGATAAGGAAAAAATTGATGCCTATGAGGCTTTGCTGCTTGAAGTTATGGAAGGTGATCAAACCCTGTTCTTACGTTATGATGAAGTGTCATGGGCCTGGAAAATTGTTGACCCTGTTTTACGCACATGGATGGAAGAGCAGGACTATATTCACACCTATCCTGCAGGCACCTGGGGGCCGGAAGTCTCATCAAGATTATTTGATAGCAACGATCAGTTCTGGCGTAATAAACTGGAACACAATGAGTGTGATATTGACTAATATTTTGTTGGCAAAGTGGTTAAATATAATTTGCTTTTTCCATTACGCCAAGTAAGCATGTTCTGAGTAACAAGAGGCTCTGAAATTTAAAAGCTGGAGTGCCTTTTATATTTATTTCGGTCTTCAATGGCCTGAGCATAAAGTGCTAAATACTGTTTGGCACTTTCTTTCCATGAAAACTCCTGTTTCATACCGTTAATCATTAGTTTTTTCCAGATATCTTTGTTTTGATATAATAAAGACGTTAAATTAACCGCATCCAGAATAGTAGAGCCCTCAGCTTCCTGGAAAACAACACCTGTTGCAGAACGATTATTCAGATTTTCTTTAGAAGCATGGATGACCGTATCAGCCAGTCCTCCGGTTTTTCTAACAATAGGAATTGTACCATAACGTAAACTATAGAGCTGATTAAGACCACAAGGTTCAAAACGAGAGGGCATTAAAAAGGCATCTGAAGCTGCTTCAATTAAATGAGAGAGTTGTTCATCATAGCCTATCTGAAGCTGCAGTTGATCAGGATGTTTGTTGGACCATCTTCTCAGGCGTGATTCCAACTCTAAATCACCGGAGCCGAGAATAACAATTTGAACCGGCAGTTTTAAAATTTCATCCATATTTTCTAATAATAGATCAATACCCTTTTGATAAACCAGACGAGCAACCAGACCTAATAATAGCGTGTTTTTCTTTTTTGGTAAGTTAAAGTGTTTTTGTAAAGCACTTTTATTTGTCTGCTTGTTGTTAATGGTTTTAATTGAATAGTTTTTCTTTATCATGGGATCTTTAGCAGGATTCCACTCTTTCATATCAATACCGTTTAATATGCCTGAAAGACGCTCATTTCGATAAGCCAGAAGTTCAGATAAGCCATAGCCAAATTCTTCATGCTGGATTTCCAGAGCATACGTCGGACTCACTGTATTGACACGATCAGAAAAAATCAGGCCGCCTTTTATAAATGAAAACTCATTATGAAATTCTAATTCATGATGATTCCACAGTGACTGGGGTAACTTTAATGCATCAAATCGCTCTTTAGAGTAAACGCCCATGTGTGCCATATTATGAATGGTGAAAACGGTGGCCGGTCTTACGGCTTTCTTTTTAAGGTATTCTTTTTCTAATAAAACACTGATCAGTCCTGTTTGCCAGTCGTTACTATGTACTATGTCAGCATGCCATTTTAACTCGGTGCGCCCCATTGCGATTTCAACTGCAATATAATTGAGCAGTGCAAAGCGAAAGTCATTATCTTCCCACTCTTTATTATCATCGTCAAAATAAGGCGTTCCCGGACGATTGTAAAGTGTGGATTCAACCATCCAGACTTTTACATGAGTACCCGGCAGCTTGGTTTCTAAAATATTAACACGATGCACTTTATTCGTTTCAACAGTTAATCCAAGTGTTCCAGGAAAACCTTTTACTGGTAAGTCAATTTGTGCCACCTGTTTTATTTGCTCGGCTTTTTCAATGGCGAATGGATAAGCGGGTATTAAAATTTTAATATCCTGATGCAGTGCCTTTAGGGCACGGGGTAAACTATTACAGACATCGCCCAGTCCACCAGTTTTTGCAAAAGGGTGCAACTCGCTGCTGACAAAAAGAATTTTATATTTTGGCTTACTTATTTTGCTTTTACTTAATATTTTTTTGTTCATAATCTTCGGTTTATATTTATAACAGGGTGCTAATTTTTCTTTTTCAGAATCAATCCGGCTAATGGCGGTAATGTGATATTAATAGAATGATCCCTGTCCATCCAGGGCGTGGGTTCACTGATAATCGGGTCATCATTACCGATATTTGAACCATTGTAATAACTGGAATCTGAGTTTAATAATTCTTCATAGTAGCCGCCAAAAGGAACACCAATGCGGTAATTTTTTCTTACCACAGGAGTAAAGTTCAGGATAATAATCACGGAATCATCAGGACCATTGCGTTGATAAATCAGAATGGATTGATCGGAGTCATGGCAATCCACCCAATCAAATCCCTGAGAATCAAAATCATAATAATGTAATGCCGGTACCTGCGTGTAGAGTTTATTGAGTTGTGAAACTAAATCCTTAACACCTCGATGAGGAGCAGAATCGAGGGCCTGCCATTCCAGTGCTTTATCAAAGTTCCACTCGGAACGCTGGGCAAATTCACTGCCCATAAACAGTAATTTTTTCCCGGGATAGGTAAACATAAATGTATAGAGTAGTCGCAGGTTGGCAAATTGCTGCCAGTCATCTCCAGGCATTTTACCCAGCATTGAGCCCTTACCATGTACCACTTCATCATGAGAAAAAGGTAACAGGAAATTTTCCGAAAAACTATACAATAAACCAAAGGTCAATTTATCATGATGATAGTGGCGATGAATTGGATCCATTTGCATATAACCAAGAATGTCATGCATCCAGCCCATATTCCATTTCATGGTAAAGCCCAGGCCGCCCAGCCAGGCAGGACGTGTGACCTGAGGCCAGGAGGTGGATTCTTCCGCAATGACCACGGTACCGGGATACTCAACATGAGTCAGGTGATTCAGCTCTTTGATAAAATCAATGGCTTCTAAGTTTTCATTGCTGCCGTATTTATTGGGCAGCCATTGGCCGTCTTCTCTGGAATAATCAAGATACAGCATAGAGGCAACAGCATCCACTCGAAGGCCATCAATATGAAAGGTGTCCAGCCAAAAAATAGCACTTGAAAATAGAAAGTTTTTCACCTCATTACGTCCAAGATTATAAATCAGTGTGCCCCAGTCCTGATGTTCGCCCAAACGGGGATCTTCATGCTCATAGAGGGCGCTGCCGTCAAATTGAGCCAGTCCATGTGAATCTTTTGGAAAATGAGCCGGTACCCAGTCAACCAGGATACCAAGGTTATGCTGATGGCAATAATCGACAAAATATTTAAAATCATCAATACTGCCAAAGCGGCTGCTGGGAGCAAAATAGCCTGTTGCCTGATAACCCCATGAGCCATCGAATGGATGTTCCGTGATAGGTAATAACTCAATATGAGTGAAACCTAAAGGCAGAATATAATCGACCAGTTGATGTGCTAAATCCCGATAATTTAAAAACTGGTTCTGCTCATCTCTCTGCCATGAACCCAGGTGAAGCTCGTAGACTGATAAGGGTGAATGCTGCCATTTATCTTCTTTGCGTGTTGCCAGCCAATCCTGATCTTGCCATTGGTATTGGGTGGTATCTGAGGTAATTGATGCAGTGGCTGGACGATATTCATATTGTTGAGAATAGGGATCAATTTTTTCCAGCACCTGTCCACTCTGACGATTTAAAATCTCATATTTGTAGAGTGAACCAGAGTCAATACCCGGTATAAAAAGTTCCCAGACACCACTGCTGCCGCGGACTCTCATAGGATGACAACGACCATCCCATTGATTGAAATCACCAATGACACTGACCCGTTCAGCATTAGGTGCCCAGGTCGCAAATAAAGTACCCTTGATGCCATCCACTTCAACGCCATGTGAGCCCAGTACGTTATAGCATTTGAGTAGTTTACCTTCAGTAAACAGATGGAGATCAAAGTCGCTGATTTGCGCTGAAAAAGTATAAGGATCGTAGGAATGATGTTCATAACCGCTTTTATCAACCCAATTCAGTTGATAATGATCATCAAGGGATTTTATATCCCCCTGCCATTCAAAAAAATCGCTGTCAGGGAGTCGTTTAACAGGCTCTTTGGTATTGTTATTAGTGATGAGAAAGACAGATTCAGCATAGGGCATGAAAAGCCGAATAAGCTGATTTGATTCATCAAAACCAAGAATGCTGAAGGGATCATGATGTTTTGCATCAATAATACGGGACAGGTCAGTATTAATGGGGGATTTTCTATATTTCTTTATCATGAGGGAGTTCCTGCTAGAACATTATACTTTGACTGATTATTGAATGTGTTTTAGAAAACGTGTCATTACGAGTCGTTATCATAATAAAATAAATGCGTTCTTTTTCACTATTAATTACCTGGGTTCATTATACTGTCATTTGCATGGATTTAAATAGTCTATAGTATTTTAACATGGACTTAATTTGAGATGGATCATCTTAATCTCAATTATTGATAGACATTATGAGTGCTTAAAACAAAGTCAATTGATAGTGATCAATTGTTAGTCTGAATTTAGTTTGTCATGACTGAGTTCGTGATATACTGAAATCATAAAAAATAAGCTGGATTTTGTTTTATCTTATTCCATAATCTGAGTTTGATCTCATGAAGGAGTCTGCAGTGTCAACCAAAAGTACTCAACGTTATGTCAGTCGTATTACCCGTGATACTTTAGCGATAATTTTAGCCGGCGGGCAGGGCTCCCGTTTAAAAGAATTAACTGCCTGGCGTGCTAAACCCGGTGTACCTTTTGGTGGAAAATTCAGGATTATTGATTTTCCTTTATCAAACTGTGTGAATTCGGGTATCAGACGTATTGCCGTTGTAACCCAATATAAGTCCCACTCATTGATACGACATATTCAGCAAGGGTGGGGACATTTTCGTGGTGAATTTGGTGAGTTTGTTGAATTATTGCCGGCACAACAACGTATCAAAGATAACTGGTATCTGGGTACCGCTGATGCAATCTATCAGAACCTGGATATTATTCGTGCGCATGATCCGGAATACATTTTGGTTCTGGCAGGTGATCATATCTATAAAATGGATTATGGTGCGATGTTGGCCAAGCATGTTGAAAATCAGGCTGATTTAACAGTGGGCTGTTTTGAGGTGCCTTTGGACGATGCTAAGGCTTTTGGCGTGATGGCTGTTGATGAACAAAATCGTGTGATTGAATTTGCTGAAAAGCCGGAAAATCCAAAACATGTACCGGGTAACACAGAAACTGCGCTGGCTTCTATGGGCATCTATATCTTTAATCGGGATTTCTTAATTGAACAGCTGATTAAAGATGCTGATGAATCCAGTTCAAGTCGAGATTTCGGAAAAGATATTATTCCGCATGTGGTGGACAAATATCGTGCTTATGCCTACTCTTTCAATAATAAAGAAGAACAAAGTCAAACGTATTGGCGAGATGTTGGAACCATTGATGCCTTCTGGAAAGCCAATCAGGAATTAATTGGTGTGTCACCTGAACTAAACCTTTATGATGATGTCTGGCCGATCTGGACCCATCAAGAGCAGCTGCCCCCTGCAAAATTTGTTTTTGATGATGATGAACGCAGGGGAATGGCGGTTGATTCAATGGTATCAGGCGGCTGTATTATCTCCGGTTCTAAAGTCAGCCACTCTTTGTTGTTTTCAAATGTCAGAGTGAATTCATATTCACTGATTGAAGATTCAGTGATTTTGCCAGAAGTACATATTGGGCAGCGATGCCATATAAAAAATGCCGTCATTGATAAAGGTACTCAGATACCGGATGGCACAACCATTGGTGTTGATACAGAAGAAGATAAAGAGCGTTTTCGTGTCACAGAAAATGGGATTGTTCTGGTAACACCGGATATGATTGGACACAAACAACACACATTCAGATAAACTTTATTGCATTATTAAACGGTTTATTATTAGAGGTAGCCGCCACTAAAGCCATTGGTTTGTTGAGTGATCAATGGCTTTAGTTGTGTCAGTAAGGAAGATAAGTTGTAATGAAAGGGGAAAAAATGAGTTCTTCAATTGAAGACAAGTTAAAAGTTGTCATATGCTGGCACATGCACCAGCCAGAATATCGTGATTTAAGAAAAAATGAATATCAGCTGCCATGGACTTATCTGCATGTCATAAAAGACTATGTCGATATGGTGGATCATCTGGAAAATATTCCCGGTGCCAGAGCCGTTGTTAATTTTACGCCTACATTATTAGAGCAGATTGAAGATTATCGATATCAAATCAAAGATTTTCTGCAGCATAATACCGCACTGCGTGACCCATTATTAGCAAGCCTGACCTGTAGTAAGCTACCTTCAAGTCCCCCTTTAAGATTGCAAATTATTAATGACTGTCTCAGAGCGAATCGGGAACGTTTAATTGATCGTTTCCCAGCCTATCAAAAATTGGCTAATATGTCAGAATGGTTTATTAAACATCCGGATACCGTATTTTACCTGAATGAACAATATCTGTTTGACCTACTGACCTGGCATCATTTGGCCTGGATAGGCGAAACGGTAAAACGTACTGATCAGCGAATCAAAAGACTGATCCTCAAAGAAAGTGATTATACTTTAAATGATCGTTACTTATTATTAGAAGTCATTGGTGAAATTCACAATACTATTATTGAACGTTATCGCAATCTGGCTCAATCAGGACAAATTGAACTGTCCGTGACACCCTATGCTCATCCTATTATACCGCTTATGCTGGATATTAATTCAGCCAGAGAAGCAATGCCTGATGTGCCTTTGCCAGAAAAAACAGTCTATCCCGGTGGTGAAGAAAGAGTTCATTGGCATATCAAGCAGGGGCTGGATATATTTAAAAATCATTTTGGTTTTAAACCAGTGGGTTGCTGGCCCTCAGAAGGTGCCGTGAGTGATGAAACTCTGAAAGTTTTATCTGAATATGGCTTTAAATGGGCTGCTACAGGCGGCAGTGTTTTAAATAATAGTCTCAGTAAAGCAGGCATGATTGATGATGTCTACAATAATATTGGGGTGCATCGTGCCTATACTGTTCATGGTGAAGAAGACAGTGAAGAAAACTCAGATACTAACAAAGTGAATTGTTTTTTCAGGGATGACGGCTTATCCGATTTGATTGGTTTTACTTATTCAAAGTGGCATGCTGATGATGCGGTTGGTAATCTTGTGGAACATCTGGAGAAGATTTACAACTATCGTGAAAATCAAAACGGTCGAGTGGTGTCAATTATTCTTGATGGTGAGAATGCCTGGGAATATTACCCTGAAAATGGCTATTACTTTCTAACCACTCTTTATAAACGTCTGGCTGAACATCCTGATATAGAGTTAACCACATTTTCAGACAGTATGGCGGCGGCAACTGAGTCCTCAGGAGCAGAACCTACAAAACTACCTTCTTTAGTGGCCGGAAGCTGGGTTTATGGCTCTTTTTCAACCTGGATTGGTGATAGCGCTAAAAATCGTGGCTGGGATATGTTGATTGAAGCAAAGCAGCGTTTTGATTATGTGGTGGCCAGTGGTGTTCTGGACGCGGGTGAACTGTCAAGAGCAGAACAGCAACTTGCTGTTTGTGAGGGGTCAGACTGGTTCTGGTGGTTTGGTGATTATAATCCGGCCGATTCAGTCAGCAGCTTTGAATCACTCTTTCGTTTAAACTTATCAATACTTTATCAATATCTTGGTGTATTGCCGCCAAGTTACCTGACTCAAGTCTTTACTCAGGGCAGCGGCGCTCCGGCAGCGGGTGGCACCATGAGACCAGGACAGGAATAAATGTTCAGCAAGGAATCAACGAAAGTGACACGGAAAAATAATTTAAATAATTCAGCGCCATTAGATAAACGTCGTTCAGGACTATTACTTCATTTAACCTCATTACCTGGTCCCTACGGTAATGGAGTGATTGGTGAAGATGCCTATCAATTTGTCGACTTTCTCAAAGATGCAGGCTATAGCGTCTGGCAGACACTGCCATTAGGACCCACGCATGGTGATGGTTCGCCTTATCAATCGCTTTCTGTTCATGCGGGCAATCCGCAGTTAATTGATCTGCAATGGCTGGTGGATAAAAACTGGCTGGCTGAGCATGATCTGCATAATTGTTTTACGGACGTATTTGGCCGTTCAAAATGTATTTCTATTGCCTTCAATAATTTTCGTAAATTATATGAAGATTGCGTTTCTAATAAAGCCTGTGATTCGATTAATTGTGACAGATCTGACTGTGATGACTCTATTTCTAATGGCAAAGACTGTCAGGCCTTTCAATGTTTTATTAAAAAACAGGCATTCTGGCTGGATGACTACGCACTTTATTGTGCTTTAAAAAAAGATAATCAGCAAAAAAGCTGGTTTGACTGGCCAGAGGCACTAAAAAAGCGAGAAAATAAAGCGCTTAAAAAAGCCAGAGAGCACCTTAGAAATGAGATTTTTTATTATCAGTTCGAACAGTTTTTATTTTTTAGTCAATGGTTGTCACTCAAGGAATATGCCAATGAGCGGGGAGTTTACCTGTTTGGTGATTTACCCATATTTGTTGCTCATGATAGTGCGGATGTATGGGCGCAGCGCCAATTTTTTAAACTGGATGAAGAGGGGAGTTCGGATGTTGTTGCCGGTGTACCACCGGATTATTTTTCTGAAACAGGTCAGCGCTGGGGGAATCCACATTATCAATGGCATGAAATTGAAAAATCTCAATTCAGCTGGTGGGTTGAACGGATTGATACTCAACAAATACTTTTTGATTTAATTCGAATTGATCATTTTCGCGGATTTGAATCCAGTTGGGAAATTCCAGCTGATGAAGACACTGCCATTAATGGTAAATGGGTCAAATCACCAGGCAAAAAGCTTATGAAAGCCTTGTACCAGGCTTATCCCGATTTAACATTGGTTGCGGAAGATCTCGGTATTATTACTGAAGAAGTGAATGACTTGCGGGAACAGTTTAATTTACCGGGGATGAAAATTCTGCAATTTGCTTTTTCTGGTGAAAGCAGTAACCCCTACTTGCCCCATAATCATCAGATTAATAGTGTTGTTTATACCGGTACCCATGATAATGACACCACTATTTCCTGGCTTGACACGCTTAATGATGATGAAAAACACTATCTTCAGCAATATTTCAACTTTCCCTATGAACAGTTAAATCAGGTATTAATGAACACTGCTCTGGCATCCGTTGCTAAATTGGCCATTTTACCGATGCAGGATTTGATGAGTTGTGGTGCAGGTCACCGCATGAATACACCGGGAACGACAGAAGGAAACTGGCAATGGCGCTTTTCCTGGGAACAATTAAATGAAGAAATCAGAATGCTGGCAAGACAAATGAATTCACTTTATGGCCGTCTGACTTAAATTTAAAGCTAACTATTCTGCTTCATTCATGTATTGAAAGTACTGCTTGTCATAATCCTGTAATATTGAATGTTTAGAATTTTCGGGTTGCAAGATAATACTTTAAAATCGATGTAACCATTCAGCGAAAAATAAGCTATAACTATTATAGACTTATCTCTTTTTAAGAGGGAGTTTTAACCTGGTCGATTCCAGGCTGCTTTTGGTCGTATCCTGCCAAAATTTCACAGATCGATAATTTAGTCATTAAAGGAGTTCAATAATGAACAAACAAGTGTTTGCCTTTGAAGAAGGTGATGGGAAGAATAAGGTTTTATTAGGCGGTAAAGGGGCTAATCTTTGTGAAATGACGCAAATAGGGTTAAATGTCCCGCCGGGCTTTGTTATAACCACTGAAACTTGTTTGGCTTATTTAGACTCTAATAATGATTCTTTACCTGAATCATTGATGACTGAAGTGCGCGAACAAATGGCTGCACTGGAAGAAAAAACCGGTAAAACATTTGGTGATTCTAATGATCCCTTACTGGTCTCAGTACGTTCAGGCTCAGCGATGTCTATGCCGGGAATGATGGATACCATTTTAAATCTGGGATTAAACAGTGAAACCCTGAAAGGTGAAATTCAGCAAACAGGTGATCCTCGATTTGCCTATGATGCCTATCGGCGTTTTATTCAGCTATTTGGCAAAGTTGCAATGGGTGTTTCTGATGAACCTTTTGATGAGGCATTGGCTCAGCTTAAAACGACTCAAGGTATTAAAGAAGACATCGGTCTGTCGGCAGATGACCTGGCACAACTATGTGATGAGTTTCTGGCGATTGTTCGTCAGCAGACTGGTCGGATTTTTCCTGAAGATCCCTATGAACAATTAGAGCTGGCAATAAAAGCTGTTTTTGGTTCCTGGATGGGTAAACGCGCCATTGATTATCGTCGGGAATTTAATATTACCCCTGAAATGGCTAATGGTACAGCAGTTAACATTGTCACTATGGTATTTGGTAATCGGGGTGATGATTGCTCAACAGGTGTGGCATTTACCCGTAATCCGGGCTCAGGAGAAAATTGTCTTTATGGCGAATATCTGACTAATGCGCAGGGAGAAGATGTTGTTGCTGGCATTAGAACCCCCAAACCCATCGAGCAAATGGCAGTAGAAATGCCTGAGCTTTATAAAGAATTAGAAGAATTACGTTCCCGCCTGGAAACACACTACTGTGAAATTCAGGATTTTGAATTTACTATTGAGCGCGGCACGTTATATTGCCTGCAAACTCGTAATGGTAAAATGAATGCGGTTGCCATGGTAAGAACTTCTGTCGAAATGGAACGAGAGGGACTCATCAGCAAAAAAGAAGCCTTGTTACGGATTGATCCGCAACATCTTGAACAAATGCTTTATCCAAGGCTTGATCCCAACGTGCGTATTGATGCGATTGCACAAGGTTTACCTGCTTCACCTGGAGCAGTGAGTGGTATTGCTATTTTTGATGCCGATCGTGCTGAACAAACAGGTAAAGATGGCACTCAGGTGATTCTCCTTAGAGAAGAAACCAAACCTGAAGATATTCATGGCTTCTTTGCTTCTCAGGGGATTTTAACCAGCCGTGGTGGTAAAACATCTCATGCGGCAGTTGTGGCCAGAGGAATGGGAAAACCTTGTGTGGCGGGTGCTGAAGGTATCTCTGTTGATATCAATTTAAGACAGGCTAATATTGGCGATATTGTGATTAAAGAAGGGGACTGGATAACTCTTGATGGCACCAGTGGCAATGTTTATCAGGGTAAAATTGCAACCGTTGAAGCTGATTTTACTCATGAATTGAATATCTTGTTGAATTGGGCAGACGCAGTGGCTCGATTGAAAGTACTGGCTAATGCTGATACCCCATCAGATGCGGCAAAAGCCATTAAATATGGTGCCATGGGAATCGGTTTATGTCGAACTGAACGCATGTTTAATGATCCTGAGCGTTTGCCAATGGTGATTGAAATGATTGTTGCTGAAGGCAAATTACAGCGTCAGCAAGCTCTGGATAAATTACTACCTATTCAGCGTGCTGATTTTAAAGGACTGTTTGAAGTGATGTCACCCAGAAATGTGACGATTCGCTTATTGGATCCGCCTATTCATGAATTTTTACCTTCTGAACCACAACTGCAACTTGAAATCGATCAATTACAGCATCTTCATGGGATGGCATCTGGCGCCACTGTGTTAGCTAATACCATGAATCTGTTAGATAGTTCTCATGGACGCAGAGTGACTGATAAAGTGCCTTTACCCCATATGGTGGATCCAATCCTGGTTGAAGAAGCCATTAATAAAAAACAAAGTATGCTTAAAAAAGTACGGGCACTTTATGAAACCAATCCAATGCTGGGACATCGAGGTGTTCGACTGGGAATTACTTTCCCGGAAATATATTCCATGCAGATCAGAGCTATTTTAGAAGCAACAGCAGAGTGTGTGGCTAAAGGCATGGATGTCAGGCCGCAAATTATGATCCCTCAAGTTTCTACGGTGGAAGAATTAAAATTTATTAAAGATTTTACAGATTCAATTCATGCTGAAGTAGAAAAGAGTTATAACCTGACTGTCAATTATAAATTTGGCTCCATGCTGGAAGTTGTCAGAGCTTGTATGCGTTCAGAATCATTAGCAGAAGTGGCCGAGTTTTTCTCCTTTGGTACCAATGATCTAAGTCAGGCGACCTTCTCATTTTCTCGCGAAGATGCAGAAAACAAATTTTTACCTCTTTATAATGACCGAAATATTCTTCAGGATAATCCCTTTGAAGTACTGGATAGGGAAGGTGTTGGTAAATTAATGGCGTTAGCCGTTAATTGGGGTAGAACAAGCCGAAAAGAGATGTCTATTGGCATTTGTGGTGAACATGGCGGCCACCCGGATTCAATCCATTTCTGTCATAAAATTGGTTTGAATTATGTGTCCTGTTCAGGACCTAGAGTACCCATTGCACGGTTGGCAGTGGCTCATGCCGCTTTGCAGGAATAAATGCAGAAATTATTGTATGAAAAGTAAGTAGGCGTTAAGTGTTTGATTTATTATAAACTCTTAACGCTTGATTGTATCTAAAAGTTTTCAGTAGAGGTAAATAAACCCACTCGAAGATCTTTCATTGTGTAAATTTCTTTACCATCAACCGACATTGTGGCATCACCGATCCCCATGACCAGGCGGCGAGTGATAACCCGTTTCAGATCAATTTTATAGGTTACTTTCTTCGCTGTAGGCAACACCTGTCCGGTAAACTTCACTTCACCGACCCCTAAAGCTCTGCCTCGACCAGGACTACCGAGCCAACCCAGATAAAAACCGACTAACTGCCAGACAGCATCAAGGCCAAGGCAGCCGGGCATAACGGGATCGCCCTGAAAATGACAGTCAAAAAACCACAGATCAGGATTGATATCCAGTTCAGCGATAATTTCACCTTTTCCGTGTGCTCCACCGTCTTCATTAATCTCAACGATGCGATCAATCATTAACATATTTGGCAGCGGTAATTGCGCATTGCCTGGGCCAAACATTTCACCGCGGCCACATTGGAGTAGTTCTTCTCGATTAAATGAGCTTTGTCTGTTCATAAAAGCCTTTCTATAAATAAGTTAGGTTTAAAATTTCCGACATTTTATCAGATTTTCTTAAACCAGACATCCTCTTATATCAATGGGGTCAGAGTCATTTGATTTTTGATAACACTTAGGAAAATCAAATGACTCTGACCCCATTGATGGTTGCTCTAAAGTTTCAATATATTGGGTCGCTAAAAGTAAAGTAGAATGCTTTTTTAGTTCTAACGAGGCTGTAGAATAACCCCTATTTTTAATACTTTTTCAATAAATCCACAATACAGGATTCATAAATAGCTTTCAATTTCTAAGA